>NZ_JTLF01000300.1:0-5041 GCF_000798855.1 Enterobacter sp. ZOR0014
GCATTTCGCCAGCTGCAGCTGCGACCGGCGACGCTTTTTTGCTGGCATATTGGTTAACCCGGGCGCGATTGCCAGACTTTTTTTGACGTCAATCCGGAATAAAAGAAGGTGTGAATACCTAAAGCATTACAGTGTATTTACAATGTATGTACTTATTATGGAATACGGTGTATTGACATTATAAATGCACTTTGTACAATACAGCGTAATGACATGGTAAATACGTTTGTGTATTTACACGATAACTACACTGTAAATCTTGAAGGAGTGCTAAATGGGTAAATCAGCGGTCTTCGGTTCAGACAAGGGCGGCGTTGGTAAAACAACGACAGTAGCCAACGTTGCCTCTGCTCTTGTAAGCAAAGGAAAGTCTGTGGGCATTCTTAAATCGGATAAAAACCCAGACTTAATCAACTGGAACACAAAACGTCAGCAAAATGGACTTCCGGCAGTTCCTGTGTATGAAGCCTATGGTGATATCAGTAAAGAAATTAAACGGCTGTCAGATTTGCATGGGGTCTTGCTTGTTGACTGCGCAGGGCATGATAGCCAGGAGTTTCGTAGTGCTCTTACTGTGGCGGATATTCTTGTTACGCTGGTAAAACCATCGTCCGGGTTTGAGCGTGACACTCTGACAGATGTAACCGATAAGGTACGCAAAGCTCAGTCGGTTAACACGCGATTGCAGCCGTGGGTACTGTTTACCCGAATTGAGGCTAACAAGCCGAGCAAAGTAAAGGATGCTATCGAACTTGATAAGTTGCTGCGTTCAGATCCTGTATGGATTCAACCGTTAAGAATTCGTATTTCAGCTTTAGATATTTTCGAAAGCGCATGTAACGAAGGTGCCGGTGTACACGATGTAGCTCGTGGAAACAGTCTAGGAAAAGCAAAAGGGCAAATAGAGCTGTTCGCCCAGGAAATTGGAATACTTTAGGAATACAATGTATTTACATATAGACAATACAATGTATTTACGTTAGTGTATTTACATTGTATTCCATGTGTAATTCGAGGATTAACATATGTCCATTATTTTGAAGAAACCTAGCGCCAATGTAGATCAGGTTGCAACTCCTACAGCGCACGAAGTTGCCAGATTTATAGCTGACGGCGACAAGCGCCCAGCAAAGGGAAGGGCAGTATCGAGAACATACCGGCTGAATCAGGTCTTTATAGATGTAATGGAAGCTGACGCAAAACTGATGGGGCAAGGGAATACCGACATTTTAAAAGCGGCTCTTGCAGCCTGGCAAAGTCTGGACGAAAACACAAAAAAACACTGGATACTTGAAAGTGCCAAAATGTAGCAAGTGAATACGTTGTATTTATAGTGTATTTACATCGTAAATATAATGCAAATACATAATTAATCCATTTACGTCACATGCAATAATGCTGTATTGCGTGCGCTAAGCGAAGCTGGATTCAGTCCACGTTAGAAAATACACTGTATTTAATGTGTATTCCTGTTGTAAATACATTGTGCATACAAACCGCCGTCAGGCGGTTTTGCTATTCGAGTAAATGAAAGTACGTGCAATGGATAAATCCATTGAAAAATTAAGTCCCTTCATAGCCAGAACATCCATTGCAAAGACTCGCGTGTAAGCCTCAGTGCTGCGGCTGTAACGGTGGCCGAGTAATCCCTGTAAGACCTTTTGCGGTACTCCATTCATGAGCAAATGCATCGCGAAGCTGTGACGAAAGGTATGTGGTGTAACGGTTATCGGAAATGTTACACCGTCACTTGCCGCACGCAACAGGGCAGCATTGAGCCAGTTAACCGGCGTTTGCCGGGAGGTGATCGGCCACACAGGTTGATGCTTCACACGTTTGCGCCATGTCGTCAGAAATTCCCTCATTCGTAACGCATATCCGGCATCAAGTAAGGGAACCAGGCGCGTTACTGGCTCTGGCGGTTTCCGGTAGCGCGAATCAGGGTGATACATCGGCTGCGTTTCTTTACGTGGTCGTCCGGGGGGACGACTGGATTCCCGTTCGCGTTGCTTCAGCGTCTTCACCACGGCAAGTGGCTGTGGATGCTGGCGCGTCGGTTCCAGCACAAAATCAACCGGCCTTAATGCCATTCCTTCACCCGGACGTGCACCGGTGTTCCAGAGCGTATCGAAATACATACGCTGATTAAGATCGGGCAGGTAAGAAAGCAGTACGGCCACTTCCGGGGCGAGCAGGTATTTGGGAAGTTCACCGCCCAGCTGTGCGGCGTAATCCCTCATTGCCCTGGCGGTTTCGAGCGGCAGGGGAGCATTGCCCGGATTTAGCCAGGCGTCGCTACGTGAATTCTGCAAAATTTCGCGGGGTAAATGACTCAATTTTTAAAATCTCGCGTTCCGGACTGTCGCCTCAATTATGACCTAATCCGCGCCGGTGTCCGACTGCAAAAACTCCGATCACCGAAATCCCTTTACTGGACATTTTTTCCGGATATGCCGTTCTGTCCAGGCTGGCGACGGCGTTTTCAGGTGGTTCGGGGCAGGGGAGGGGGCGACGGCAGCATGATGGACACTATATATAGTATCTGCCGCAGCCGACATGGACACCATATGTTGATTATCCACAGAAACGGGGGATAAAAGCGGGATGGTGCTGTATAACTGGACAGAAAAACCTGAACGTCCAAAGTGGCGAAAGGATTACGTAACAGATAGGGTTTACCAGCAGTTCTGCAACCGCACCGGCGCATCGAGGGCGGGTTATGCCAGCAACATTGCATCTGGCCGCGCAGCTGCAACTGACAGAATGCCAGCAATAGACGGAATAATATGAGTATCCAGATCGGCGTGAAGATTAAAGGGAATAGGTGGTTGGGATTTTGAGCATACGTCCAATCTCGGCTATGTGCTCATATGTGCTTTCCTTGCTTTTACCTTCATGTATTGATGCTATCAAATTCAAATTTTTCGCCGAACCAAGAATTTCAGGCGTTGATGGAACAAAGCGCAATCCGAAATGGAATTTTTTGATATAGAAAGGTAAGGCTGAATGCTTCGCCATTAACTGAGCAGCGGCATCTTTCAAATCATGGATGATTTCAGACATTTCAGCAGCACAAGGATTAGCTAATTTAGCTTGGTTAGCTAATAACAGATATGATATTTTTCCCAATTGTTCCTTGAATGCTATATAAGGTTCAATCGCGCTCTTTACAATGAGCTGACCACCAACAAAGACAAGAACACCAGTTATAACGGTTACAGCAGCCGACGAACTCATAACTTCACCTAGAAATTTAACCATAGAAGCTATCCTATCCTGTGTGTAACAGTCAGTCTACTGGAAAGAATAACCAGAACGTCCAAAGTGGCGCGGGAGTTACGTAACGGGGGCGGTTTGCCAGCAGTTCTGCGACCGGCTGCGCATCCGGAGAGGAAATTACGCCAGCATTTTTGAGCGTGGCCGCGCAGCTGCAGCTGACAGAATGCCAGCAATTAAGCCGCTTTCCGTTCTATCTCTTTAATGAGGACATCGATTTCATTCTTTGTCGGCACAGTTGAACTAACATGAAAAAATTCTTTTTCAAAGACTTCAATAAGATATTTAGCTGATTGTAAATCTTGAATAAGAATGTTTGGTTTAATGAAATCACCGATAATTGCTTGTGCAATATGATTAACAACATCGCACGAACGTTCTACAGACTTTTTGATGTTCTCATTGAGGTGATAGTTATCGGCAGTGACATTGATACTTAGTATTGCCTTTGAAATAATACTTCTTATGCTGATCACCTTCATTGCTAGATTTATCATTCTTACTATATCCTTTCTTTAAATATTATACCAAGCCAGATCCCGTACAGCCAGCAAAACAAGGCGAAATTACCGGCGAGGGAGTTTAGCGAAAATATCCGGTAGTTCATCAACATTGCATTCCCTGACATTGTAAACTTGATATCCATCATCAATCACCTTATTAAGCTTCTTCATGGCATCTTCCATTGACGTAGCCGCTAAAAAATACGCATTTTCAACAATAGGGATGTCATAGCCGTATCTTCCATGTAGCCAGTATAGATAAAGTTTGTATTCCATCAGCACAACCTCATTTGAGCATCAGAGTTATATTCTTAATATACCAGGCCAGATCTTACACTGCCAGCAGAACTGGACGTTATGCAACATTTTGTGGCGTGTTAGTTATCTGAGTGTCCATTTTGAACCAGCTGGAACCCATTGAGAATCAAGATTTATTGGGGAATTTAGTTGAGCGAACATATTCACTGACGTGTCAATATTTTTACAAACCCTGTGTGTAACGGCTATCAATTTTACTTCATCATTAACAGCTTGAGATTTACCGTAGTAGTCACAAGTATTGTCTACACTTCTAAATTTAATAGTCTGTAATCCATTTTTATAAATAGCGTTAATATTAATAACGTCTACACTATTACCATTGGATTTCATATCCTCTTGAGTTTTTATAGCTTCACCAATAACTTCCGAGGTTACATCCACAAAGCTTAACGCTTTCCCGTCAGCCCATAGATTATCGTTGCGACAAATCACAGTTTTATTTTTATAACGCATGGCGCTACCTTCTTCCAGCGCATTACCGTTACTATCACAACTATAAATAGCACTTTCAGATATTTTTATTGGTTTACCGGGATTAATAACAGGAATACCAACAGCAAATACAGAGCAACTAAGTCCGAGCATGATGAGGGCTAGTGACATTTTGAACATTATTTTATTACTCCATGCTATATGTACGTTTGGTTTAAATATTATACTAGGCCAGCTCCCGAACAGCCAGCAAAACAACCCAAAATGAAAATTAATGATGGTCGTTAGACCAAGATGGCTGACTCTGACTATGATGTCGAGATTTTTTAAATAATCGATAAAGAATAAAAGGGTTAAGATGCATTTTAGCGTATGGATATGCGTTTTGAACTTCATTGACCATTTTTATAAAAATAGATTCAAAACCTTCACGCTGGGATTTTTTGAGTAGTTTTCTGTAGAGCCATGAACTAATCATATTAGCACCTTCTTATTTAATAAACTGCCAT
>NZ_JTLF01000220.1:0-10593 GCF_000798855.1 Enterobacter sp. ZOR0014
AGCCGGTATTAGGTGTGGCGCTGGATCTGGGTTACGGCAGCCACAGCGCCTTTACGGCCATGTTCCGCCGGGTGATGGGTATCTCACCCAGCGATTATTTTAAGAACGACTGACCGCATTAAAGAGCGCCTGAAGCGATGCGCGTGCAACGTCGCTATCAATGCCTACGCCCCAGCGGCTGGTACCGTCCTGGAACAGACAGCGAATGTATGCCACCGAGCGGCTGTCGCTGCGTTCACCCAGCGTGTGTTCGTGATAATCCTTAATTACAAACGGCGCGTTGATCCAGCGGCTCAGGCCATGAGCGGCAGCGGACAGCAAGCCATTCCCGTGTCCCTCAAGCTGACGCGTCCCCCCCTGCGTTGTGACGCTTGCCGTTAAACGCAACTGGCCATCCTGCTGACTGTCGCTGCGGTACGATTGCAGCGCAAACTGCGGTGTTTCCACCAGACCGTAGCGGGTGCGGAACAGCTGCCACAGTGCATTTTGCGTCATCTCTTTTCCGTGGCGGTCGGTTTCCTGCTGCACGTGCTGGCTGAAATCCTGCTGCAGGGCGCGGGGCAGTTTCAGCCCATGATTTTGCTCGATAAGCCACGCGCTACCGCTTTTCCCTGACTGGCTGTTCACGCGGATCACCGCTTCATAGGTGCAGCCGATATCCTGAGGGTCAACAGGCAGGTAGGGCATCTCCCAGCGCTCGCCAGGCTTGCGGGCATCAAAGCCTTTTTTGATCGCGTCCTGGTGCGAACCGGAGAAGGCGGTGTAGGCCAGCCGTCCTGCCCACGGATGGCGCGGGTGTACCGGCAGCTGGTTGCAGGTTTCCACCACTTCCACCACTCGGTTCATATCGCTAAAGTCCAGGTCGGGGCTAACGCCCTGGCTGTAGAGGTTCATCGCCAGCGTCACTAGGCAGACGTTGCCCGTCCGCTCGCCGTTACCAAACAGACAGCCCTCGACGCGGTCAGCCCCGGCCATGACGGCCAGCTCCGCGCTGGCGACGCCTGTGCCGCGGTCGTTATGCGGATGCACGCTGATGCAGACGTCGGCGCGGCGGCTGAAGTGACGGCAGAAATATTCAATCTGATCGGCATAGACGTTTGGCGTACTGACTTCAACGGTGGCCGGTAAGTTGATGATCATCGGACGCGCATCGCACGGCTGCCAGATCTCTGCCACGGCCTCACAAATTTCCAGCGCAAACTCCGGCTCGGTAAAGCAGAAGGTTTCCGGTGAATATTCATACTGCCAGTGGGTATCCGGGTTCTCTTCACACAGCTGACGAATAAGGCGGGTGGAGCGCGTAGCCAGCTCGACGATTTGCGCCTTCTCCATGCCAAACACCAGACGACGGAACAGCGGGGCGGTAGCGTTATAAAGATGTACCGTGGCCTGCTTTGCGCCGCGCAGGGACTCAAAGGTGCGGACGATCAGATCTTCCCGCGCCTGCGTGAGCACCTGAATGGTGACGTCATCCGGGATGCGGTTCTCTTCAATCAGCTGGCGAACAAAGTTGAAGTCCGTCTGCGAGGCGGAAGGAAAGGCGACCTCAATCTCCTTAAAGCCGCAGCTCAGCAGAAGATCCCAAAACTGGAGCTTGCGGACGCTGTCCATCGGCTCGGCCAGCGCCTGGTTGCCGTCGCGTAAGTCGGTTGAGAGCCAGCGCGGCGCGCGGGTGATGCGCTGCTCCGGCCAGCGGCGATCGGGCAGAGAGAGAGTTGGGTAAGGCGTGTATTTGTCTGCGGGTGTGTTCAGCATGGTGCGCTCCTGTTGTCTTTTCACTATCGTGACGAGATTTCAGGCGCGCTGCTTTATCGGAAATGACAATTGCTATCGCGTTTTGGACAACCGGGCCTGCGGATGGCGGCCCGGTTATCGTAGGCCGGGTAAGGCGTAGCCGCCACCCGGCAACCGCCGCACAGGACTAGTGCGCGCCACCGCTCCCGCCACCGGCACCAAACGGTGGTCTGGCAAACCACACCAGCCCCAGCAGGACGATGAAGATCCCTGCCGAAATCCAGAAAATCTCGTTAGCCGAGATAATCAGTCCCTGGCTGGTGATCTGCTGGGCAATCCAGCCGGATGCCTGCTGCTCCGTCATCCCCATGCCCTGCAGCTGGCTGTACATCTGCTGGGCATTCGGGTTGTACGGATTCACCGCTTCGGTCAGCTGGGCATGGTGCATCGATTCACGGTTCGTCCACAGGGTGGTGGTGATCGACGTCCCGATGGAGCCCGCCAGCGTTCGGGTGAAGTTCGACAGGCTCGACGCCGCCGCCAGACGCTCAGGGGGTAAGCCGGAGAGCGTGATGGTGGTTAGCGGCATAAAGAAGCACGCGACCGCGAAGCCCTGAATAAACTGCGGCCACGCCGAGGCGCCAAAGTCCATTCCCGGCTCGAAGGTATACGCACGCCAGTAGAAGCACACCGCGTACATGATGAAGCTGAACGTCACCAGACGACGCATGTCGAGCTTATGGGCGAAGCGCCCAATGATCGGCGACAGCAGAACCGGGATCACCCCAACAGGTGCAGACGCCAGCCCCGCCCAGGTTGCGGTATAGCCATACACCTCCTGCAACAGCTGTGGCAGCAGAACAATCGCGCCGAAGTAGAGCATATAGGCGAGGCTGATACACAGACAGCCGATGGTGAAGTTTCGCGACTTAAACAGCGAGAGATCGACTATCGGGTTGTCGTCCGTCAGCTCCCAGACAATCAGGAAGCTGAGCGACACCACCGCGACAATGGTCAGGATGACGATCTCCTGCGAGTTGAACCAGTCGAGCTCTTTACCCCGGTCGAGCATGATCTGCAGGCTACCGATACCCAGGATCAGCAGCGCCAGCCCGATGCTGTCGATACGCCGCTGTTCGGTGCGCGTCTCTCGTCCCCGCAGCGATTGCAGCGTCATTAATACCACGACGGCGCCAATCGGTACGTTGATGAAGAAGATCCAGCCCCAGTGATAGTTATCGCTGATGTATCCGCCGAGAATGGGTCCGCAGATAGGCGCGACGATCACGGTCATTGACCAGAGCGCCAGCGCGACGGAGCGTTTCGCAGGGGGATAGTTGCTCAGCAGCAAACTCTGGGAAAGCGGGATCAGCGGCCCGGCGACAATCCCCTGAATGACGCGGAAGAAAATCAACATCGTCAGGCTGTTTGACATGCCGCATGCCCAGGAGGCCAGCACAAACGCCACCGTAGACCACAGGAACAGCTTCACCTCACCGACACGCTTTGCCAGCCAGCCGGTGATCGGAATGGAGATGGCGTTTGCCACCCCGAATGAGGTAATGACCCAGGTCCCCTGGCTCAGCGACGAGCCAAGGTTACCGGCGATGGTCGGGATCGCCACGTTTGCGATGGTGGAGTCCAGCACCTGCATGAATGTCGCCAGCGACAGCGCAATGGTCATAATGACCAGCTGCGCGCCTTCCAGCGGTTTTTGCGGCTTTTGCTGTTGCATAACGCTCACCTTCGGATTAACCGGCGTTTGCCTTCACGATGTCATCGATCAGCTTGTTGACCGGATCGAGGCTAATTTCACGGGCGTTACTTTCATAAGCCGGGCTGCTACGCACCTGGCTTGCCAGGATCTGACCGTCGCGGTTCGCGGTGTCAACCGTCACAAGCGTTGAGAGGCCGATACGCAGCGGGTGATCCGCCAGCTGTTTTGCATCCAGTTCAATACGCACAGGCAGACGCTGAACCACTTTGATCCAGTTACCGGTGGCGTTCTGCGCAGGCAGCAGGGAGAAGGCGCTGCCGGTACCCATGTCCAGGCCAACCACTTTCCCGGTGTACTTCACGTCATCGCCGTAGATGTCGCTGACAACCGTCGCGGTCTGGCCGATACGCATATGGGCAAGTTGCGTCTCTTTAAAGTTAGCGTCTACCCACAGATTGTCTGCCGGAACGACCGCCATCAGCGGCGTGGTCGGGCTGATCTGCGCCCCAGGCTGGACGGAACGGCGGGAGACATAGCCGGTCATCGGGCTGACGATTTTGGTACGCTGCAGGGCTAGCCATGCGTTACGCACTTCAGTCGCCGCCTGCTGCACGGCGGGCTGGTTTTCAAGGCTGGTGCCCAGCACCATTGCCTGGTTGGCATTGTACTGTTGAATCGCCACATCCAGCTGCGCCTGAGCGCTGGCAACGGCATCGCGGGCGTGTTGCAGCTCTTCACGGCCAATCAGGTTGGCGGTGCCGAGCGGTACGCGGCGGTTGAGGTCGCTCTGCGCCTGGGCGAGTGCAGTTTTCTGCACGTCGATATTGGCCTGCAGCTGTTTGCTGTTGATCATCAGCTGGCGGGTCTGACGAACGCTGGAGGCCAGCGCGGTCTGGGCTTTCTCAAATGCCTGCTGCGCGTCAGTCGGATCGAGGGTGACCAACACATCGCCTTTTTGCACAAAGTCGGTATTGTCAGCCCAGACTTTCGTCACGCTGCCCGACACCTGCGCCATAATCTGTACCTGGTTCCCTGCCACGTAGGCGTCGTCTGTCTCTTCAGCATGACGCAATACTAAAAACCAATAGATCCCATATGCCACGGCAATAATAATAAAGAGCAAGGTCAACAGAAGAAGGGCACTTTTACGTTTGCCTTTCTTGTTGGCCGGTTGCTGCGGGTTAGTGCTCTCCGCATTTGCGCTCATTGTTGTTCTCCACGATCTTCTTATTTTCACATCGGCTGAGCCGACCTGTTGTCAGAAAGGCCAGCAGTGTGACGTGCTGGCCTGTCGGTTTTCTTATGAATCTGGATTGTTGAGCGTGTCGTCGCGTTAGCGCAGCGCCTCAAGAATGGCGCCATCTTCATCCATCTGATCCAGACGGGTGAGCAGCTTGCGCGTGATGTGCTCAAGCTGGTCGCGCTCGGCGGTGCTGAGGGCAGACCAGAGTTTGTGCAGGCAATTGTGCTGAGGTGGCAGTACCTCACGCAGGAATTCGTGACCTTTGTCGGTCAGTTGCAGATGCAGGCAACGACGATCGTTGTCGCTTTCACGGCGTTCAATCCAGCCGCGCTTTTCCAGCTCATCGGCAATACGGGTTGCATTGGTACGGGAAGAGCCCAGCGCGCAGCTCAGCTCAGAAGGCTGAATACTGTGGTTTTCCTGAGACTCCAGCGTAATCAACGCCATAAACAACGTCTCGTTAATCCCTTGAGCTTTCAGCATCTTATTACGGTTTTCCAGTAGCTTACCCTGCATGTGCATGCACAGGCGAGTCAGCAGGATTTCCTGATACGGGAAGTCCTCATGGCGACTGGCGCGGAATTTAAGCATTTGTTCAATGGGCGTAAACGAACTATCCATTTGGGCATAACCTCATTAATTACAGCCGATATAGTAACGACAGTGACAAATAATGTAAATGAATTATTTGTGCGGTTATATCCGCCAAATGAATGTCACCGTCAGAAAGCGCCGGGTAAGTCCGTGACCCGGTGAGCACAGAAAGAGTAGGGTGTGAACCCGTAGAAGAGAGGATGTGAGGACGGGGGTCTGAACTATTCATGCCAATTGTAGATATGTCACCCACATTAAAATTTCTGGGATAAATGATTACGTTTACATTAACAGACTGCAGGGCCCCTTTATACCCTAAGAGGCCCAAAGCAATGTAAAACTTAGTGAATCGCCTCCTGGCGATGGTAGCCGCGCCACCATACAAGAAGGTTGAGCGCGGCAACGATGGCCCCAATCCCACACACGCCCGACCAGCCGGCATGCTGCCACGCCGACGCTGAAATTAATGAACCGGCAGCACCACCAATGAAGTAGCTGGTCATGTATCCGGCGGTGAGGCGGTTACGCGCTTCGGGTTTCACGCGATAAATCACGGTCTGATTAGTAATGTGGACACCCTGTACGGTGAGGTCGAGTACCAGAATACCGACGATCAGCGCCAGCACCGAGACGTGTCCATACCAGATCGCCGCCCAGGAGAGCAGGAGCAAAACCAGCCCGGCGGTGGTGGTCAAATGTGATTTGCCTTTGTCGGCCAGCCCACCCGCCGGACGCGCGCCCAGCGCGCCCGCAGCACCGGCCAGGCCGAACAGACCAATGACGCCTTCAGAATAGTTAAACGGCGGTGCCGCGAGCAGAAACGCCATTGAGGTCCAGAGAATACTGAAGTTGGCGAAGGTCAAACATCCCAGCAGGGCGCGGGTGCGCAGGAGTTTATCCTGAGTGAACAGGCTGAACACGGAGGCCAGAAGCTGCGGATAGTTAAGATGGTTCTCTTGCTTCACCTTCGGCAGGCCGCGCCACAGCGCCAGCGCCATCACCACCATTAACACGCTCGCCACCCAATAAACGGTGCGCCAGCCGCCGAGGCTTGCCAGTAGTCCTGCCACGGTACGCGCCAGCAAAATCCCCAGCAGCAGGCCGCTCATGATGGTGCCCACTACCTTGCCACGTTTGTCCGGTGAGGCCAGCGTCGCGGCGAGGGGTACCAGGATTTGCGCGACGACGGAGAACAGCCCGGTCAGCGCGGTACCGACGATCATCATCGTCAGCGACTGGCTGCTGGCGGTGATCAGCATGCCACCTGCCGCCAGCAGCGTCATCGAAACAATCAGCATCCGGCGTTCAAACATATCGCCAAGCGGCACCAGGAACAGCAACCCGGCGGCGTAGCCGAGCTGTGCCGCCGTCACGATGAAGCCAGCGGAACTGGCAGAAAGGTTGAACGCGCGGGCGATGGTGTCGAGAAGGGGTTGCGCGTAATAGTTGCTGGCGACGGCCAGACCCGTTGCCACGGACATTAAAAGGATAAGTGCGGGGCTAAGCCCTGGAGTTGTTTTTGTCATGAGTTTCAGGAATCGTTCGTTAAGTGATTATTTTTCCGGAAACCATAATAGCGAATGATTGTTAAGGTGGGGGGATTGTTGGGTGATGGATTGTGCGGTTTAGGGGGATCGTGCGGTCTGGTGCCCCCTCACCCCGGCCCACTCCCTAAAGGGGAGAGGGTTAGGGTGAGGGGTAAGGCTTTGTGCTTTACTTCTGCGCCGCAAGCGCCTCTTTCACCCAGCCGTCAAACTGCTGCTGGTGGGCTTTGATCCAGCCGTCGACGTGACCTTTGACATCCGCTTCAGACGATTTGCCCGCATGCATCATGGCGTTCTGAGCATTGATATCCGCCAGTGGCAGTTTCATTACCGAGAACAATTTTGCTGCCGCCGGGTTTTTCTCGGCCCACGCTTTGTTCGCCACAATGTGCATGGTATTCACCGGGAAGCCATAGTTCATGCCGTTCGGCAGTTTGGTGTCGATATCCTTCTGCTCGCCCGGCAGGGAGGAGAATGGCACCTGCAGCCACACCACGTCTTTACCCGGCTTCAGCACGTCGCTCACCCAGTACGGCGTCCAGGTGTAGTAGATCACCGGTTTACCCTCTTTGAAGCGGGCAATGGTGTCGGCCATCATCGCCGAATAGTTGCCGTGGCTGACATCAACCGTCTTCGCCAGGTCATAGGCTTTGTTCTGGTGATTAATCACCGCTTCACAGCCCCAGCCCGGAGAGCAACCCATCATGTCTGCTTTACCGTCACCGTTGGTGTCGAACAGTTTGGCGATCTTCGGATCTTTCAGCTGTTCAATATTGGTGATGTGGTACTTATCGGCGGTTTTCTTGTCGATCAGATAGCCCTGCGCTGCACCGGTTACGAAGGTGCCTTCACGATAGAATTTCTTGTCGCCACCGGCGGCGGCATACATATCGTCGTGCAGCGGCTGCCAGTTCACCGCGGTAAAGGTGGCATCACCGGAGGCAATCGAGGTATAGCCCACGTTGTAATCCACTTCGCTCGGCGTGTTGACCGTGTAGCCCAGTTTTTCCAGGGCTCGGCTGACGATGAGCGTCTGGAAGCTCTCTTCCGAAATGGTGCTCTGCACCGGCTGCACGGTGATGCCTTTACCCGGCAGGTCAGCTGCAAACGTGCTGGTGGAGACAAGGGTGGCAAACGCTGTGGCAAAAAGTACGTTATGTCGCATCGTTGTTCCTTATTTTGATTTCGTGAAAGGGCGGGTGAATAACCCGACAGGGCCGGTGGTATACCAGCGACGGTTGCCGCGACTGCGTGAATCACGACCGACAGCCTGTGTCAGGCGGTCAAGAATAATGGCGAGGATCACAATGCCCACGCCGCCGACGGTAGCCAGCCCCATGTCGAGACGGCCAATACCGCGCAGCACCATCTGGCCCAGACCGCCCACGGCGATCATTGAGGCAATGACCACCATCGACAGCGCCAGCATCAGCGTCTGGTTAACGCCTGCCATGATGGTCGGCATCGCCAGCGGGAGCTGGACCTTAAACAGCATCTGACGCGGGCTGGCACCAAACGAGCGTGACGCTTCGATCAGATCGGCCGGCACCTGGTTAATGCCCAGAATGGTCAGACGAATAATCGGCGGCAGGGCGAAGATAATGGTTACCACCACGCCCGGCACGTTACCGATACCGAACAGCATTACGATAGGCACCAGATAGACGAATGCCGGTGTGGTCTGCATCGCATCCAGCAGCGGACGAATGATCTTCGCCGCCCGCGGGCTACGTGCCAGCCAGATCCCCATCGGCAGGCCGATGACAATACAGAAGAGCAGGGCGGTCAGCACCAGTGCCAGGGTGATCATCGCCTGCGACCAGGCGCCAATGGCGCCAATGGCAATCAGCGAAATCAGCGTGGCGATCCCCATTCCTGCGCTACCGAACTGCCAGGCGATCAGCGAGAACAAAACGATCGCGACCGGCGCTGGCATACCGAGCATCAGCTGCTGGAAGCCGTTGAGGATGTAATCCACCGGGACGCGGATCCCCTGAAAGAGCGGACGAAAATGCGTTACTACCCAGTCGATCCCCTCCGTGACCCAGCTATCGAGTGGGATCAGCGTTTTATGGAACGGATCCATAATGTTGAAGTGTTCTGTCGCAGGCGCAGGTGCGCTGTTGAGCCAGTCCGCCGCGCCACCGCCATCGGCAGGTGCTGGCGTGGAGCCCCACGCATCGGCAGATTGCGCAGCGCTGTCCGCTGCTTCAGTGGTGCCCCACGGGTTAGATTGATCGGTCATTGTTTGCTCCCTCGCGATCTAAAGCCTGCAGCAACATGCGTTTTGAGATGATGCCGACGTACTGTTGTTCTTCCCCGACGACCGGAACGGCACACGGTGCCTGGCCGACGTGGGAGAGCAACTCGCTGAGCGGCGTTTCGGCGTCCACGGCAAGGGGAGCGTCAATTAACGCCGCATCGATTCCCTGATTTTCGCTAAGGGCGGTTTTCAGGGAGTCGATGGAGACAATGCCGACAAATTTATTGCCGCGTTCAACCAGATAACCGTATTCACGGTCTTCGTCCTGCAGAAGCTTAAGCGCGGAGCGTGGACCAAAACCTGGCGTTTTACGGATAATGCCGTTTGGCGTTCGACGGGCAATATCTTTCGCGCTAAACACATGGCTAATATCCACGCCGCGGAAGAAGGTACGCACGTAATCATTTGCCGGATTATTCAGTATTTCATCCGGCGTGCCGACCTGCACCACCTCACCATTTTGCATAATCGCAATGCGGTCGCCAATACGCATGGCTTCATCTAAATCATGGGAAATAAAGACAATGGTTCGCTGATGTTTTGCCTGTAATTTTACCAGCTCATCCTGCATCTCGGTGCGAATTAACGGGTCGAGCGCGGAGAAGGCTTCATCCATTAATAATATGTCTGGATTAATGGCTAATGCGCGGGCTAAACCCACACGCTGACGCATCCCGCCGGAAAGTTCATCCGGGTAGGCGTGAGCATAATTTTCGAGCCCAACCTGACGCAGCGCATCAAGCGCTTTTTCCTGACGTTCTTGCGCAGCAACGCCCGCTAATTCCATACCGAAAGCGGCATTATCCAGCACCGTCATATGCGGCATTAGCGCGAATGACTGGAACACCATTGCAATCTTCTTTCTGCGCACCTCGCGGAGCTCTGCGTCTGATATTCTGGCGATATCCACGCCGTCAATCAGCACCTGTCCGCGGGTGGGTTCAATCAGGCGATTGAGAAGGCGAACCATAGTGGATTTACCCGAACCGGATAACCCCATGATGACAAAAATCTCGCCTTCTTCAATGGCCAGACTGGCGTCTTTAACGCCAAGCGATAGCCCGGTTTTTTCCAGAATTTGCTCTTTCGTAAGGCCTTTTTCAATATATTTGAATGCGCGCTGTGGATGCTCGCCAAATACTTTATAAAGATTTTTCACTTCTAATTTAATTGCCATGCAATAGAGAGTGTCCTGTTATTTGTTTATGCCAATATGATTACCATGGTAAATTGTTAACGGGCATAACCCTAACATACTGAGAATCTGAGACAACCCTGCGTTTGCTTATGGTGGGGATTTTCAGGTAAGCGAAACGGCTGAATTTCCCATGAGTAAAGGGCTGAGCGTCATTTGAGTTTTTCTTAAATTTTTGCTGCTGCATCGGGGAATTTCGCCTGAATCGGTGTGATTCAGGCGAATATGACGGAGGAATTACAGTGTAGTTCCCAGGGAAATATTCTGGTAGAAATAAAGGGATTTATAGGTAATTAATGAACA
>NZ_JTLF01000095.1:0-1778 GCF_000798855.1 Enterobacter sp. ZOR0014
CGACTGAACTACAGAGGAATCGTGTGAACGGGGCGCATATTATCGATGCTCCCCCGGGATGTCAAAGGCAGAATGCAGATTTCCGATCGTTTGCCGATTTATTCTCCATTTCGCGCATTTGTCAGGCATTTTGTCGCGGATATTTCCATAGCCAGCGCCCGCTGACCAAACGCCAGTAGAACAGCGCGCCGCGCACGGCCCAGTCAAGGAACATTCCCAGCCAGACACCCACCACGCCCCAGCCAAGCACCACACCTAACGTATAACCCGCCACAACCCGACACCCCCACATGCCGAGCATCGACACCCACATCGCAAAACGAGCATCACGCGCCCCTTTCAGACCCGCGGGTAGCACCCATGAGGCCGCCCAGATGGGCATAAACGCGGCATTGAGCCAGATAAGGATCTTAACAACCTCTTTCACATCCTGTTCATGGGTATAAAACGCGGCCATCAGCCCGGCAAAGGGGGCGGTTCCCCAGGCGATCGCCGTCAGGCCAATCGTTGACAGCCAGAACACGTGGCGCAGCTGACGTTCCGCCTGGCCTATCTGCCCTTTCCCGAGCCGTTTGCCCGTGATGATGGTCGAGGCTGAACCCAGCGCGTTACCCGGCAGGTTAATCAGCGAGGCGATGGAGAAGGCGATAAAGTTACCGGCGATAACGTCGGTCCCCATACCGGCGACAAACATCTGCGTCAGCAGCTTACCGCCGTTAAACAGCACTGATTCAATACTGGCGGGAATACCAATCCCCATCACTTCCCAGATAATGGCGAAGTTAAAGGGTCGGAAGTAGCTTTTCAGCGTAAGGCGCAGCGAAGGCGTGATGCCCGTCATCAGCACCCCGATAATCGCCGCCGCACCAATGTAGCGAGAAATGGTTAGCCCCAGACCGGCACCGACGAACCCCAACCCATCCCATGAAAACACGCCGTAGATCAGCACGCTGCTGATGATGATATTCAGAATATTCATCCCGCCGTTGATCAGCAGCGGGATTTTGGTGTTACCTGCCCCGCGCAGCGCGCCACTGCCAATCAGCGCGATGGCTGCGGCCGGATAGCTTATGACGGTCATTTCGAGGTAGGTTAGCGCCAGGTCCTTCACCTCGTTCGTGGCTTCCCCGGCGACAACATCGATAATCTCTTTACCGAAATAGTGGATCACCGCCGCCAGAACGATCGAAAAAATGGTCATGATCATCAGCGACTGGCGAGCCGCCTCGCGGGCCCGTTTGGGGTCAAGCTTGCCGAGGCTGAAGGCCACCACGACCGTTGTCCCAAGGTCGATAGCCGCGAAGAAAGACATCACCACCATGTTGAAGCTGTCCGCCAGCCCAACCCCCGCCATCGCCTCTTTCCCCAGCCAGCTGACAAGGAAGGTGCTCAACACCCCCATCAGCAGTACGCAGGTATTCTCCAGAAAGATAGGCACCGCAAGGGGGGTGATTTCACGCCAGAAGAGGACACGATAGCTTTTACGTTTTGCGTACCAGGGCGTGCGCATGATCGCCTGGCGCAGAGGAGCAGTGACGTTCAAAATGGACCTTAGCGAGAAAAGTTGAAACTCCATTTCAAATGATGGGGGAGAAATGCTCATCCTGCAAAGTATTTTCCTGAAAAAGATGTGTGGATTTACAACAAACTGACGACAGATTCAGCAGTCAGTCGATTTTCTCTAAGATCAGGTTTGACAAAAGTTTTTTCGCCGCTAAGATAAGCCTCCACAACGATTCCTCTGTAGTTCAGTCGGTAGAACGGCGGACTGTTAATCC
>NZ_JTLF01000189.1:0-47116 GCF_000798855.1 Enterobacter sp. ZOR0014
TGATCGAGAATCTTCGTAAGCGCCACAAATAAAAAACCGGGGAATTTCCCCGGTTTTTTTATATCCAATGTGGTTCAGGATTTGGGTTTGTAGTTACGCAGTGCATTGCGGCCCAGTACCACACCAGAACCAATAATCCCGCCCAGCAGAACCGCCAGAATTAAGGTGATCGCCTTTTTCGGGCTATCACGACGGACAGGGAGATCCGGCTTCATGACGTAACGATAGACGTGGATGGTATCCGGCTTCACGTTCAACTTCTCAATATCCAGTAAGTTTTGTTTCGTCTGATAGTAAGCTGCGGAGAAGACCAGCGGGCGAGACGCTTCGTTATCAATCATCGATTTCAGCGCTTCGCTTCCCAATAAGAACATGGTTTCCTGAGTCACGTCCTGGGTTTGCTGGATCTGCGGAGTGGTAATTTTCGCTGCATCAGCATTTTTAAGCGCCTCAGTGATCTGTTGTATACGCAGATCTTTCTGCTCCTGAGCAACCTTCTCCTGGTTTTCCAGAGAGTCATTTAGCGTGGTGATCTGTTGTTTAATGTTGTCTTTAAGGTCGAGAGCGAGCTCCTTCGCCGTTTGCTCGTCGACCTGCTGAATGTACTGCGCCAGCTGTTTTTGCGCAGCCTCCGCAGACTCACCGGTATAGGAGACGCTTAACGGCAGCGACTGGCCCTTAACGGTAGCATCGATGGTCAGCTTTTCTGGTATTTCCTGGTTTTCGAGCGCTTGCGCTAAAGCAGAAAATGAGGAATTGAAACGGCTAATCGCACGGTTTTGGATGTCCGGCAGTGAAGGTGCTGCGCTACCGTACAGGATATTCAGTGCATTGGCGTACGTGGCAATCTGCGCCGCATCTGGCTGAGAAATGATCGCGGAAGAGGTCCATTTCTCTTTTACGACAGTGATATAAATACCCGCCAGGACGATAAAAACAGCAACAAAAGCGCCAATTACCCACTTTCCACGCCATAGCTGTAGCACTAAATCAAGTAAATCAATTTGCTCCGGACCATTACTGCTGTTAACCGGAGTATTGTTGTTCTGCGTCATACAATCCCTAACAGATGAAAAAGGGCAAAAATAATCATGTTTACATAGTGTATCTGTTGCCAGCGATTTTTCTATCAGAATCCGATGAGTTATATCGGAAAGATGGGTTATATAACTCGCGGTCAACGCGCTATCATATAGCAATTCTGATGCTTCAGGCATCGACAAGATAGAAAAGTAATGAGGGAAGATATGAAATTTTTGGTTACGGGCGCGGCAGGTTTTATCGGTTCACATGTCAGTAAACGCTTGCTGGATGCCGGACACCAGGTCGTCGGGATTGATAATCTCAATGACTACTATGATGTGAACCTCAAGCTGGCACGTCTGGACTTGCTCAAATCCGCGAATTTCACCTTCCACAAGCTTGAGTTAGCCGATCGAGAAGGGATGGCGGCGCTGTTTGCCAGCGAGAAATTTGATCGCGTGATCCATCTGGCTGCACAGGCAGGGGTTCGCTACTCGCTTGAAAACCCACACGCCTATGCAGACGCCAACCTGGTGGGTCACCTCAACGTACTGGAAGGTTGTCGTCATAACAAGGTTCAGCATCTGCTGTATGCGTCATCCAGTTCGGTTTATGGCCTCAACCGTAAGATGCCCTTCTCTACTGACGACTCGGTAGATCACCCGGTATCACTCTATGCCGCAACCAAAAAAGCCAACGAGCTGATGTCGCATACCTATTCCCATCTGTACAACCTCCCGACCACCGGCCTGCGTTTCTTTACCGTGTATGGTCCATGGGGGCGTCCGGATATGGCGCTGTTTAAATTCACCAAAGCGATGATTGAAGGCAAAAGCATCGACGTTTACAACTACGGCAAGATGAAGCGCGACTTCACTTACATCGACGACATCGCCGAAGCCATTATTCGTCTGCAGGATGTCATTCCTCAGGCCGATGCAGACTGGACCGTCGAGACCGGTTCCCCAGCGACCAGCTCCGCGCCTTATCGCGTTTACAACATTGGTAACAGCTCTCCGGTCGAGCTTATGGATTACATTACGGCGCTAGAAGAAGCTCTCGGCAAAGAAGCAGAGAAAAACATGATGCCGATTCAACCGGGTGACGTGCTGGAGACCAGCGCGGATACGAAAGCGTTGTATGACGTTATTGGCTTTAAACCGCAGACGTCGGTCAAAGACGGGGTGAAGAACTTTGTCGACTGGTATCGCGCTTTCTACAAGGTCTGAAAATAAAAAACCCGGCAACATGGCCGGGTTTTTTACGTGCGTTAAGAGTAATCAATCGCTTCCGAATAGATCGCGGGTATAGACTTTATCCGCTACGTCCGCCAGCTCTTCCGCCATGCGGTTAGAGATGATCACGTCCGCTTCCTGCTTGAACGCATCCAGATCGCGAACCACGCGGGAGTGGAAGAACTCATCTTCCTGCATAGCTGGTTCATAAATAATGACCTGTACGCCTTTCGCCTTAATGCGCTTCATGATGCCCTGAATGGAAGAGGCACGGAAGTTATCTGAACCGCTCTTCATGATCAGTCGATACACGCCGACGACTTTAGGCTGACGCGCAAGGATGGAATCTGAGATGAAATCTTTACGGGTGCGGTTAGCGTCAACGATCGCCGAAATCAGGTTGTTCGGTACAGCCTGATAGTTGGCCAGCAGCTGCTTGGTGTCTTTTGGCAGGCAATAACCACCATAGCCAAATGACGGGTTGTTGTAGTGGTTACCGATCCGCGGATCCAGGCAAACACCTTCAATGATCTGACGGGTGTTCAGGCCGAGGCTTTCTGCATAGCTGTCCAGCTCGTTAAAGTAGGCCACACGCATGGCAAGGTAGGTATTGGCGAACAGCTTGATGGCTTCGGCTTCCGTAGAGTCGGTAAACAGTACCGCGATATCTTTCTTAACAGCGCCTTCCTGAAGCAGTGCGGCAAAACGCTCGGCACGTTCTGAACGCTCACCAATAACGATACGAGAAGGATGCAGGTTATCGTACAGCGCCCTTCCCTCACGCAGGAACTCTGGCGAGAAGAAGATATTATCAATACCAAACTTCTCTTTAACAGACCTGGTGAAACCTACCGGAATAGTCGATTTAATAACCATCACCGCCTTTGGATTAATCTCGATAACGTCTTTGATCACCGCTTCCACCGTAGAGGTGTTGAAGTAGTTGGTTTTTGGATCATAGTCCGTTGGCGTCGCGATGATGACGTAATCCGCATCGCGATAGGCGTCTTCTTTATCCGTCGTCGCGCGGAAATTCAGCGGCTTATTTGAAAGATAATCCTGGATCTCTTTGTCGACGATCGGAGATTTCTTTTGGTTAAGCATATCCACTTTGGCCTGTACAATATCCAGCGCGACCACTTCATGGTTCTGCGCAATCAGGATACCGTTTGAAAGGCCAACATAGCCTGTTCCGGAAATGGTTATTTTCATTCGTTTGGCTTCTTCAGTATGAGTTTCTGATGACATTCAAACAGTCACCACAATGATTAACTGGTGGTTTTTTATCGCTAACGCTATTTCACTGTCAAGGTTATCCCTCGGCGGATAAACGCACTTCGCCCTGACTGAGGGTTGCCTGAACAGCGCTCAAAGCGCCTTTCTTCCAGCAACATTGCGCTTTTTCACGATGCCGCAGACGTTATCACAAGCAGGTTCAAATCAGACTAATCCCTTAGTCAGATTTAGCAGGTATTGCCCATAGCCGGTCTTTTTCAAGGGCTCTGCAAGTGCACAAAGTTGTTCCGCATCGATAAAGCCTCTGCGAAATGCAATCTCTTCGGGACAAGACACTTTCAACCCCTGGCGCTCTTCAATAGTGGCAATGAAGTTACTTGCCTCAATCATGCTCTGGTGCGTTCCCGTATCCAGCCATGCATAACCGCGTCGCATCATCGCAACGGATAATCTTCCCTGCTGCATATAAAGCCGGTTGATATCGGTTATTTCCAGTTCGCCCCGCGCTGAAGGGCTTAAGCTCTTCGCCATCTCGATGACATCATTATCGTAAAAGTAGAGACCCGTGATGGCATAGTTACTTTTCGGTTGCTCAGGTTTTTCTTCAAGACCGATCGCCGTCCCGTCTTTGTCGAATTCAACCACGCCGTAACGTTCCGGATCGCTGACATGATAGGCAAATACGGTCGCCCCCTCTTCCTGGCTGGCAGCCTCCTCAAGCAGTCGAGGAAGATCGTGGCCATAGAAAATGTTATCCCCTAAAACGAGTGCACAGTTGTCCGTGCCGATAAACTCTTCACCAAGAATAAACGCCTGGGCTAAACCGTCGGGGCTCGGCTGTATCTTATATTGGAGGCGCAGCCCCCACTGACTGCCATCACCCAGAAGCTGTTCAAAACGAGGGGTATCCTGCGGTGTACTGATGATAAGAATATCTCTGATACCAGCAAGCATCAGCGTCGAAAGCGGATAGTAGATCATTGGCTTGTCGTAAATAGGCAATAGTTGCTTACTCACCGCCATCGTTACGGGATAAAGACGGGTGCCCGATCCACCCGCTAAGATAATACCTTTACGCTTCGCCATTAGTTGCGCTCCCCATAATTCTGTTCAATCCAGCTTTTATAGGCACCACTTTTAACATTAGAAACCCATTCTGAATTGTTTAAATACCACTCAACCGTTTTACGTATACCGCTCTCAAAGGTTTCCTGGGGCGTCCAGCCCAGTTCACGACTAATTTTATGCGCATCGATAGCATAACGGCGGTCGTGGCCGGGACGATCTGTGACATAGGTTATCTGTTCGCGATATGATTTTTCCTTCGGAAGGATTTCATCCAGCAAGTCGCAAATGGTGTGTACAACCTCAATATTTTTCTTCTCGTTGTGACCACCGATATTATACGTTTCGCCGGGTTTGCCTGTTGTCAGAACGGTATAAAGCGCGCGGGCGTGATCTTCCACGTACAGCCAGTCGCGAATTTGATCGCCCTTCCCGTAAATCGGTAAGGGCTTGTTCTCAATGGCATTAAGAATGACAAGCGGGATAAGTTTTTCAGGGAAGTGGAAAGGTCCATAGTTATTGGAACAGTTAGTGACTATTGCCGGAAGGCCGTAGGTGCGGATCCATGCCCTAACTAAGTGATCGCTGGACGCTTTTGAGGCTGAATATGGGCTACTCGGTGCATATGCCGTTGTTTCAGTAAACAGTGGTAACGGTGCGGAGCCTTCTTGCTCATCAGGATGAGGCAAATCACCATAAACTTCATCCGTCGAAATATGGTGAAAACGAAACGCGGCTTTCGCGGTATCAACCAATGAGGACCAGTAAGCGCGGCAGGTTTCCAGCAGGACATAGGTTCCGACAATATTGGTTTCAATAAACGCCGCCGGTCCGGTAATAGAACGATCGACATGACTTTCCGCCGCCAGATGCATTACTGCATCCGGCTGGTGGACAGCAAAAATATGTTCCATGGCCGCTTTGTCACAGATATCAGCATGCTCGAATACGTAACGCTCGCTATCGCTGACTTCACGCAAGGATTCCAGGTTACCGGCATAGGTCAATTTATCAACGTTAACAACGCTATCTTGAGTATTGCTAATAATGTGTCGGATCACCGCGGAACCGATAAAGCCGGCCCCGCCAGTAACAAGAATTTTCACGTAAGCTATTCCGTCAAAAAGTAAGTGGATAAGGCGGGATAAAAAAGCCCGGTATCGCTACCGGGCTTGATGGAATGACTTAAAATTAAATCAGATTAATCTAGCCATTCGGTATGGAACACACCTTCTTTATCGGTGCGTTTATAGGTGTGCGCGCCGAAGTAGTCACGCTGTGCCTGAATCAGGTTGGCAGGCAGAACAGCAGCACGGTAACTGTCATAGTACGCCACGGCAGCGGAGAAGGTCGGAACCGGAATACCGTTCTGTACAGCGTAAGCAACCACATCACGCAGTGCCTGCTGATACTCATCGGCAATTTTCTTGAAGTACGGTGCAAGCAAAAGGTTAGCGATACCCGCGTTTTCCGCATAGGCATCGGTGATTTTCTGCAGGAACTGCGCACGAATGATGCAGCCCGCACGGAAGATCTTCGCGATTTCGCCGTAGTTCAGATCCCAGTTGTTTTCGTCAGACGCTGCACGCAACTGTGAGAAGCCCTGCGCGTAGGAAACGATTTTACCCAGGTACAGAGCGCGACGAACTTTCTCAACGAATTCCGCTTTGTCACCGGCTGGCTTAGCCTGTGGACCAGAAAGCACTTTGGATGCTGCAACGCGCTGCTCTTTCAGGGAAGAGATATAACGCGCGAAGACAGATTCGGTGATCAGAGACAGCGGCTCGCCCAAATCCAGAGAGCTTTGGCTGGTCCATTTACCGGTGCCTTTGTTCGCGGCTTCATCCAGAATGACATCGACCAGATATTTACCCTCTTCATCTTTCTTCGTGAAGATATCTTTGGTGATGTCGATCAGGTAGCTGTTCAGCTCGCCTTTGTTCCACTCGCTAAAGGTCTCAGCAAGTTCTTCGTTGGAGAGGTTCAGACCGCCTTTCAGCAGAGAATAGGCTTCTGCAATCAGCTGCATATCACCGTATTCGATGCCGTTGTGAACCATCTTCACATAATGACCTGCGCCGTCGGCACCGATGTAGGTAACGCATGGCTCACCGTCTTCAGCGACGGCAGCAATTTTGGTCAGGATCGGTGCAACCAGTTCGTAGGCTTCTTTCTGACCGCCAGGCATGATAGATGGGCCTTTCAGGGCTCCCTCTTCACCACCAGATACACCGGTACCGATGAAGTTAAAGCCTTCAGCAGAGAGTTCACGGTTACGACGGATGGTGTCCTGGAAGAAGGTATTACCGCCATCAATGATGATGTCGCCTTTATCCAGATAAGGTTTCAGAGAGTCGATCGCAGCATCGGTACCTGCGCCCGCTTTCACCATTAACAGGATACGACGAGGCGTTTCCAGGGACTCAACGAACTCTTTAACCGTATAGAAAGGAACCAGTTTCTTGCCTGGGTTTTCGGCAATCACTTCTTCAGTTTTTTCACGGGAGCGGTTGAAAACGGAGACGGTATAACCACGGCTTTCGATGTTGAGCGCCAGGTTGCGCCCCATCACTGCCATACCGACAACGCCGATCTGTTGCTTGGACATTACATACTCCTGTCAGGTGTGGATACCCCGCCGTAACAGAGCCGGCGGGTAAAGTGAAGAACATGTTAACTCAGGTTAGAGGCCAGAAGGTAGCAATAGATGTCTTCTTAAGAATGAACTTAATGGGTATAAAACCCTATTATTGGTGCATTAATATGCACCATCACGATGAAGAACGACTTTCACTGTTTTGAACAAAATTGCGATATCATTCCAAAGCGACCAGTTTTTGACGTACCAGGAATCAAAGTAGACGCGCGTATCGTAATCTACATCGTTACGACCACTTACCTGCCACAACCCCGTCATACCGGGCTTCGCCATCAGGTAATAGTCGACATTATCATCATAGCGTGGCAGCTCTTCCGAGATAATGGGACGTGGACCCACCAGGCTCATTTGTCCTTTAAGAACATTGAATAACTGAGGCAGTTCATCCAGGCTTGTTTTCCGGATAAAGCGTCCAACGGAAGTGATTCGAGGATCATTCTTTAACTTAAAATCACGATCCCACTCTTCACGAGCGGCAGGATCTGAATCGAGAAGTTTTTGCAGGACTTCCTGGGAGTTCATCACCATCGAACGGAATTTGTAGCATGGAAATAGTTTGCCATGCCTACCGACGCGCATATGCCCATAGATTGCCGGTCCACCGTCGCGAGTGACCTTGTACCAAAGGTAAATAAGCAGTGGCGACGAGATAAAGATGATCAGTGAGGAACAAACGATATCGAACGTGCGCTTCAGGAAGCGAGAGGTTCGTTTTGCCAGATTATTATGGATCCGTAACAGCATCACTTCATGGCTGAAGATGAATGACATATCGGTATTATATAGCGGCAGTCCGCGCAGAGAAGGAATGACCGTCACCGATCGGCAATCCTTCTTAGACAGTTCTCGCAGCCAGTTCATCGTTTTATCGCTGTTTTCCATTTCAAAGGCAACGATGAAATGGATATCACCGGTTTTCTTCATCTCCCAAAGAATATTAGGGTCGCGCAGAACGGGCAATCCCTGCAGCATCGGTTCTGTTGATTCCTCGTCGAAAAATGCAACGACATCAAAACCTAGCATTTCTTCGCTCTGCAAAGCGAAATAAGCCTCTACAGCATTATTTCCGCTTCCAATAATGACGGTTTTTTTCTTCCAGATACCAAGACGATTCAGAAGGTGTTTGGTCATTGCTCTGAAGAATGGCAGCAAGATTAACGCAAAGGTCCAGCAAAAAACCCACACATATCGGGAAAATTGCCATTTAGAAAAGGCCACCAGGGCCAGATCAAAGACGGCAAAAATAACGATTGTGCGGATGATTTCTTTTAATTCGAACCAAAATGGTTTGCGATAAGAATAGTGCCGCAACCGAACCCAGAACCATCCCACGCAGATCACGCTTAGAACGACGTGGGAGATGATACGCATCTCCAGCTGATTGTCCGGAATAAACCGATACAGATCGTTAAAGATCCAGTACACACAGCCGATGGAAAGCGCGAGAGAGATATTAAAAAAAATAAAATCCGAGGCTGCCAAAAAAACCTTACATAGCAACGGGTTATATTTATTCAAAAAATTATCCGTATCCATGACAACACCTGAGATTAACGAGGATTAATATTAAATACAGGCATTGGCTCCTGATTTCTTTGGCATTCGAGATATTTTTTGGCAACGTCAATGGCTTCACGAATAGTCACATCCATATCCAGATAGCGATATGTGCCCAGGCGTCCAACAAACGTAGTATTGCTTAGCGCCTGAGCTTTATCCAGGTAACGGTTGAGCAACTCTTTTTCCTTTACCATACGTATTGGATAATAAGGAACGTCGTTTTCAGTGCATAAACGGCTGAACTCACGGTAGCACGTGGTATTTTCATGAGATTCCCACGGAGAAAAATGCTTATGCTCGGTGATACGTGTATAAGGAACGTCTTCTTCACAGTAGTTGATAACCGCGGTCCCTTGATAGTCGCCTTCAGCAGAGAATTTTTCGAAATCCAGGGTACGATAGCCAAGACGCCCTTCGCTAAAGTTAAAGTATCCATCAAGCGCACCAGACCAAAATACGTGCTGGTAGGCGTCGCCTTCATCCGCAGAAAACTCAGTATCGGTTCTCACCTCGATCAGTTCATGGTCGAGAATTTTTGCGACCATATCGGTATAGCCTTCTTTAGGCATACCCTGATATTTGTGGTTGAAGTAGTTATCATTGTAGTTAAAACGCAATGGGAGGCGTTTCAGAATGCTTGCCGGCAATTCAGTCGGTTCAACGCCCCACTGCTTACGCGTATAACCCCGGAAGAATGCTTCATAAAGCTCTCGGCCAATCATACTGATTGCCTGTTCTTCGAAATTCTGCGGGTCGACGATAGATTTATCTGCTTTAGATTCGATGAAGGCGCGAGCTTCATCCGGACGCAGCGTTTTATTGAAGAACTGGTTAATGGTGTGCAGATTAACAGGCAGCAGATAAACGTTGCCTTTGTACACAGCCTTTACACGGTTGGTGTAAGGCATAAATTCTGAATAATTATTTACGAAATCCCAGACTTCTTTATCATCCGTATGGAAGATATGGGGGCCGTAAACATGTAACATTACATTTGTCTGTGGATCACGTTCAGAATGGCAGTTACCGGCGATATGTGAGCGTTTATCAAAAACAACTGATGATATTCCTTGCTCAGCTAACAGCCTCGCGATAACGGCCCCAGAGATACCTGCACCAACAATAGCGACTGTCATTTTGTTCCCCAAAAATGTCGTTTTAATAATCCAAAACCTTTCAAAAACAAGTTCTCACCATCAATATTGACCACCGGCATATATTTTATGGTCAGCCGATCGCGCTGATGATGAAGCCATACGTTGAAAAGTCTTTCTGCCATAAAGCCAAATACGCGTTTTTGGTACGCATCATAATTTTGGTAATCTATTTTTTGTTCCAGCGCGAACAGCAGCGGGAAGAGCCAGGCAAAATACTCGTCAATCAATGATTTTTTACAGACGAACATGTTGTAAAGGCTGATTTTGGTTCCGCCCATAACATGGTCAAAATCGGAGACATAATCAGGCTGCTGCAAAACAATTTCGTGACGCAGTTGAGTATAGTCGGACTCATGGTGAGCGTGGATATAATGGCTTTTAATACTGGTGATGAAATAGTTGCGTGGTTTTGCTACCAGAATATCAGCACTTTTGAGCATATCCGCCATCTCTTCTGGAGACGCAATACGCTTGCCCTTTACCGTTAGGTTGCTCGTGGAGGAGGCAAAATAGCGACGATAGTGTGCAAGGCCAACAACCTCTTCCTGAACGTTTTTCCAAATCCAATAGGCTGCGGTGAGTTCACAAAAGGATGGATTCAGATGGGCGATGTTGTCTCCGGTAGAGTCTCTCAACGATTTTTCAGCAATAGATTCCGGAGATGTTCCCACTTGCAATGGTGTATAAGCATTATGTGGAGGGAATGTATATACTTTGTGACTAACTGTAAATATTTTAAGAGGCATCAGTGATTCCTTTTATCAGAAAATAAAACAACTGGCCTCAATATTTTTTCAATAGCATATAAACCAATCGAATATTTTGATGCAATAGATAATATTTTAAACTTAAAGTTGGAAAAACTTTTTATAATTTCCCAAAGAGTTAATTTATTAAACTCTTGATTAATCACCCTTCTGTATTTTGCCCGTTTAAGAGAGTTATCAATACGAACCAGGCTTACAACACATGACTGAGATAAATTTACGAATGCAGTAGAGTAGAAGATAAAATCAATTTCACCTCGTTCATACCTTCCTCTCAATAAACTCACAGCTTCAAATAATTCGAATTGTTTTTCTGCAGATATAGTTGTAATGGAACCGGATCTTTTCCGATAGCCATACAAAGGAGAGTCAATAAAAGCAACGACACTTGCATGTTGTGTGATGTATGGAGACGTATATACATCTTCATATATGACACCAATCGGAAATCTATTGTTATCATAAATTTTTCGTTTAGCCACTCGCGCCCACGCAAAATTAGGCATCCGAGCCAACTTTTCACGACCAGCGTACTCAATTGTAACATTCTCGACACATTGAGCGAGTTCTTTCATAGCATTGCTATTAAAAAACTTTATGAAATTGAAATATACAACATCTGAATTATTAAATTTCAAGGCATTACTAAGTGCTTCAATTAAAACTGGACTGACTACATCGTCGGAGTCTACAAAAATAACATATTCCCCTATGGCATGCTGTAGACCATAATTTCTTGCGTCAGAAAGCCCACCATTTTCCTTATTGAGACATTGGAAACCAGGATTCGTCCAGCAAAAATGTTCGGCTATGTCTCTTGAATTGTCAGTAGAACCATCATTCACCAATATACATTCGCATTGATCTGTCATTATTTTTTTTATGGAATCAAGGCATTCTTCTAAAAACAACTCAACATTATAAATAGGAACAATAATTGAAAATTTTATATAGTTATCCATTTCTTGCAATTAACCCTTTGGATTACAAAACAGTAGAAAATTATGAATATAGTAAAGACAGTAAATTTTGCAGTGAAGAAATAATACCAATCTGACATAATACTTATTTGAATGATGAAATAATAATACTTAATCACAATAAAAGCGAAGAAAAGGTCTTTCATCATTATTGCATTTCTCATCAACCATGAGCCAAAACCGGCGACAAAGCCGAAAATAATCGCTACGATCGGTCCTAATGCGCTACCAAAGAAAAAGTTATAGTTTGCAGGGGCACCCATTGTAAATCTTACACCATTCTCTAAAAATCTACTAAATACGTCAGGTGGCGTAATTTGTTGCATAAGATAATACATACCATAAATATTGTCATTACTACCCACGCCAAAAGCGTTGCGTAATATCCACATTAAACTTAGGTCAGGGTTTACCGTGTCTGTTACCGAATCGATTGCCCACCAAACCTGTGCTTGTAATGCTATCCTTTCAAGTAAATAGCGTATCCCATCGGTAGGATTACCATAGATTGCGGCATAACTTAGATATGTAGAGAGAATAAAGATAATTAAGACCATTAATACAAAGATAAAAATCTTTGGCTTAAATAACATTGTGATCAAATCATTTCTGGAATAATACATTATAGGTATCATAAAAAATAATATTGATAACGAAGGCCCCGTAAATTTTTCACCTCCAATGAATTGCATAAATATCGAGGCGATAAGTAATGTCAGGTATTTTTTATGTTTTGTTTCCGTATATTTAATACCTAAGAGAAAAGAAAACTGGAGCAACATAAATTGCAGATATCGCCCCCAGGATGGGGCTACCGTATCCCAATATTCAAAACGATCAATGCCATTCGAGTTTGGAGTTCCATATCTTAAATATAAAAATGCAAGACCTATAAAAGAACCAATCATTATAATTTGAATGGCGGAATTTAGCGTTTTATTTACTACTCTATCCATTGTGTATGTAGGCTGGAGTATTTTATTAAGTGCTCCTGTAAACAAGATCGCACTTAATAAGAAAGCTAACGCTGTAAAGCCAACTCGAACTGTTGCTCCACTTAACTTCCCAAACATTCTAATTTCAGAGAGATACGCACCACTTTCAACAATCGCGCAACATATAATCCCTACACTCATGCTGTATATCATTATGATATTAAGCACTGACTCTTCTTTTTTACTTCTTATATATAATGAGATTATCAAAAACCATGAAATTATGAATGTAATATTCAAAAACCATGATTCAATACCAATAACATTTAAACACCAAATTAGAAATGAAAAAATAAAAACAATAAAAATGGGCATATTAGCGCTCACTTACAAAACATTTAGAATCTCGGTCAAACTCATGCGAGGACTTGAATACTTTTCGAATAACGACTCCTGCATAGCTGAACAGCTGACTTTAGTATCTAGTTTGTCAAATCGTAGTCTGAATGTTGGAACTCGATAAATTATATTTAGTAAAATAAGAGATGTGCTGTTGAAGCCAAGTACGGCGCGGCAATTGCGCTCGTCAAAACAAAGTTCTACCGGTGTCAATGTGTCAAATACTTTGACTCCCATATTTTTATAGAAATGCAAATCTTCTGAAGGATGTGCTTTTACTATTAATTTAGCCCCTAATGCATTCAAAACATTTATTAGTTGCGTTAGAAAACCCTCGTATTCTTTATTATTTAGAACACCAAGTTTAACCCAAGGCTGCGTTAACAAAAGGAAATATCCACTTGTAGCCATCTCTTTCGGCTCGCAGTGATCTTTGATAAAGTTAATAATATGTTTATTTGGCTCTTGACCATAAAACAGTTTCCATATTTCGTTAGCAAGAAACCCTCTTTTAACGAATTTGTAGATACATGCGTATAGATAGGCTTTCATCAGATTAGGGCTTCGCTCACGCATATAGACTTTTGCCATGGCATCAACGCCATTCACCGAACCGATCCCTTCATCAATAACAACATTAGAGATAGATGAGGTAATATTGCGTAACCGCATTAAAATAGCTGGTTTAATACCTACGGAACCGATGAATATATGAACGATTTTTTTGTAAGAACCGGCACGTACAATTTCACCCTGTTCAACAAACTCAACCTTTCCTAACCATTTTTCAATTACAGCTGGATCAATTTTACTACTTGATAAGAATCTTTTGTTATTTTCGTAGCATAGTTTGAAATCTGCAGCATGCTCCGTTTTTAACTTATGGATATAAGAGGAAACGTATACCAAATGACTTTCATTCAGCACTCCAGAAATAAATATTAAATTGGTCATTTTACCCTGTCTTGCAAAATTTAAATTTTGCCAGGAATAGTATTATTATGCCTATAAGTTGACTTATAGCTATCCCAAGCGATGAATAAAGAGAACCCAAAATAAACATTAAAATCACTGAAATACAAAATGCAACCACACTAGATGTGATTATGGCCTTATCATTGTTTTTTGCATATAACTCAAAATGATACACTAGAGATATACAATAAATTATTGAACCCGATAAGAGCACATAAAATAAAGGTAAAGAATTTAAAAAATCTTTTTTTCCAGAAAGCTCAGAAAGTAACGGCACACACAAAATTAGAATAAATGATATAATGACACTAGTTAAAATCAGATATTTAAGGAATTTACTCTTCGTACTAGTAAACCTATCTTTGTTTCCGTCTTTAGCATATTTTACTAATCTCGGATAGAAGAGCATTACAACGCCAGCATCAACGAATGCCATTATTGATGAAGAAAAACTGGAAAAATAGGAATATATCCCAACTATCTCTTTGCTATCGTATATACCAAGAATATATCTGTCAGCTGTGAATATACCTCGTAACGAAAGCGTGGAAATTAGCAATGGTAAGCATACTTTCATGCCTTCAATAATCCACTTCCAATTAATTTCGGATTTGAGTATCAATGGCAATGGTATTTTCTTTAAAATTATGCTAATAAAAAATAAACTTACAATTTCTGCTGAAATCCAAAAACACCAGATGTAATCAAAATCAATATGACCATTGATGATAACAAAAAGTATATAAATATATACCCAAAGACCATTGCGAATAAAGAACTGGATGTTTGCGCTTAATGGATGCTCATATATTACCAGTAGTCGCATGACTTCTTGCGAGCAATGCTCAAGGATAATTAGTGCGACGAACACGATAGCTAAATTTATCCATGGTGGAGAAATAACAAGAGCCATCAATAAGCAAGAGATCAATAAGAAATAGTGTAAAAAATAAAGAGAGAACTGGTTTTTTAGGTATGAAGCTTGTTTTATTTCTGGCGCGCCAATTATTTTTCGTGAAGAATAGGTATAAAAATCAAATCCCAATAAATAGCCTACATAGCTAACCCCAGCAACCACTAAGGCATATTCACCTAAGTTCGACAAGTCATAATAATGGCTAATAAATATTATGAGGATAAACTTACTGGCTAATGCCCCCCCTCTTAAAGAGAGGGGGAAAAGCTTATTAAAAATAGCTCTCATAAAAAAGATTCTAATTTTCAATAAATTTGAATTGAAGAGGTGTCCCTTTTTTAAGATCTTGACCTGCAACCTTTCCAAGGACCTCTTCATAGTGCTTTGGCGCTAAACCAAACCCAGGACGAATGCTCTTAACATTTTCACTGGTCAGTTTTTCACCTTTTTTTACATCCTTCACTACATAAAGTGAACGACGGAACTTAACATTTCCTTTTTCACTCTCTTTACGTTCATAGTTAACGCGTCCCAGCGCTTTCCAGGCTGTTTTTGCATCTCGGCACAACGCAGTTAATTCCGCAGGTTCTAATGAAAAACTATCATCAGGTCCCCCGCCGTTACGATCGAGCGTGACATGCTTTTCAACCACACATGCACCAAGTACGACTGAAGCTACTGCAGTCGTGTTATCTATAGTGTGATCGGACAGGCCTGCTATAACACCAAACCGTTCTGCCATATCGGGTATCGTTGCAAGATTGTATTCTTCCGCAGGAGCTGGATAACCACTAACACATTGTAGAACGACGAGCTCTTTACAGCCCCCTTCTCGTGCGGCAGTTATCGCTTCAAGGATTTCTTGTTCATCGGCCATTCCGGTTGAAATTATCATCGGCTTGCCAGTCTTTGCGACATACTTAATCAGCGGTATATCAATAGCTTCAAAGGAGGCTATTTTATATGCTGGAGCGCCCAGTTCCTCGAGCAGATCGACGGCGGTAAAATCAAAAGGACTACTGAAAATGGTTATCCCCAGTTCTTTCGCCTTTTCAAACAAGGGCTTATGCCATTCCCATGGCATTTGGGCACCTTTATACAAATTGAATAGCGTTTGGCCATCCCATAAACCACCATGGATCTGAAAGTCTTCAGTATCACAATCGATGGTGATGGTATCCGCGCGATAAGTCTGTAATTTTATCGCATCCGCACCTGCAGCTTTTGCCTCTTCCATAATCTTAAACGCGCGATTAATATCACCATTATGGTTCGCAGAAAGTTCTGCAATAATATACGGTGGAAAATCTTTCCCAATCTGGCGGCCGTCAATAGAAATGCTACTCATTTTTTACCTCAAAATACATTTTAATTAAAACGTTCAGATAATAACTTCATATTGGGAGAAGATCTTCGAATACTTATCTTTCAAACCCTGACGGATAGCTTCCCATCCTTCTTTCGTCAGCCCCAAAAAATGAACACCTAGCCTTTCGCCATTTTTTAAGATGTTCGATTCTCTGAAACCTTCTTTTTTAAAACCAAACTTCTCATGTAACCGAACAACAGCATCATTGTGCTCAATAACTTCACAGTTCAGTTTCCTGAGTTTGAGTTCGTTGAAAACATAATCAATAACAAAGAATTCAAGCACTGCGCCAACACCGGACCGCGCAGTTGCAGTAAGATAGTACGCCCAATCGGCTTTTTGATGCGTATTATCAATGGCATTTACGCTGACAACACCTACGGGCTCTTCGTTTTCGATAACCACAAAAACAATATTCCTATTATCCGTATTCAATCGTGTGAGCCAATTGTCATGTTCTTCTGTTGAAATGACGTGATCGGTATACATCCATTTTCTTACCTGATCTTCATTCCTGATAAGACGAACGCTTTCCTGGACATCTTTGGAGGTCTGAACAATATTAACTAAATTTAATTTTTTAACGTTCGAATTAGTCATAGTTCTTCCTTAAATATTAACCTACATTTTACATAAAGACGTAACTACGCGTTGCAATCCTGCGCCGTCGCACAACGCGAAAGACCTGGCTACCAGATCTTGATATTCATCCTGCAACTTACGCCAGGCGGCCGCTAAATCCTCTTCAGAAAAATTAGTATCGCTGAATACAATGAAGCCTTTATCGATGAGCTTATCAACTATAACTAACTGATTTTCAGCAATGGCCAAGTTGATTGTAGGCAGTCCTAAAACAGCTCTTTCCCAAGTCGTACTCCCTAAAGCTCCAATTGCGATATCATTTTCGAGCATTACCTGAGGCATGTTATTGATATTTATTAATACCTCAACATTAAACTTACACTCTTTGGCGATACGTTTTATTTCATCTTTATGGGGACAGCTTGCGCCCAGGACAACCGTAATCAGATCTATTTGCGTATCAATACTATTAGATATCTTTTTAAGAAGCGTGCCAGTGATATTATTTATATCAACGCCGCCCATAGTAATTAATACCTTACGGGGCGAAGCAATATTTTTACGTTTTTCAACTGCCAGAGCACGCAGCTGAGCAAAATCTTCTCTAAGCAACGCGTAGTCAGTACCTGTTAATAAAATACATTCTGGTGAAACAAACGGTTCATACTCCGCGCTTTGTCTTTCTAGCGTCGAATCAATTAAAAAGTAACATTCATGTTTTCTGTTACATAAATCATCAATTACAACGATTTTTGCTTCAGGGAAATGAGATTGGAAAATTCTTTCCCACGACTCATCCAAGGAATAATGATCCGTTATCAACGCATCCGGAGCAAAGTTGTTGGAATTACAAAGGTTGATGGACTTGATTGCATCATCGCGTTGCGTTCCACCTAGCCAAAATTTTTCATTTTGGATATATTCTCCACTGGAATCAGGTTCTGTAGGAAGAATAAACACGTCAAACGATCGTGATTTAATAAATTCTATTAGATTCCCGGGATGTGCTTTGGTGATGAAGACACAATGTGCCCCTTTTTTCCTTAATGCATCCGCGAGGGTAAGACAACGAACAACATGTCCTGAGCCAATGGAAAGAGAGGCATCGACCCTAAAAGCGATTTTCATCTTTGACTCTGTTAATCTTAAACATCAGCTCGGCTAAACGCCAGTCTTCCAGCGTATCAATGTCCTGTACACGTTCTCTGGGTAAAACCAGTGGAGTTGCATGTGATTTAAAAACAGCTTTCTCCGACAACCACGCATCAATGTTTCCCCAGTAGAATTGGCCTGCATCATGCCATGCCTCAACTAAATCCTGAGATCGGACGTTAAACTGTTCCGGGTCAAACATGCTGATTTGGTCATCATCGTTGATTTTCAACGCGCGCTGAATGGGGTAAGGAAAGCTCGTGACAGAAAAACAATAATCGCTATTCTTTTTCTTGATAAGATCTAAACCTTTCTCTAAATCTTCGGCTTGTATAAAAGGCGCGGTTGCATATATACAACAAACATAATTAGGTTTAGCACCTTGAGATAAAAGCCAGTCAGCGGCATGATGAATAACAGGGATCGTACCCGCATAGTCATTCGACAACTCGGCTGGGCGCATAAAAGGCACTTCCGCGCCATACTCACGCGCAACCTCAGCAATCTCTTCATCATCTGTTGACACAATGATTCGATCAAAGACGCCGCTCTTCAGAGCGGCTTCAATAGACCAGGCAATCATTGGTTTCCCACAAAATTCTTTAATGTTTTTGCGTGGAATACGTTTACTGCCACCACGCGCAGGGATGATTGCCACATTCATTTAAAAGAACTCCCGGATGCATTCGATGACGTAATCCTGCTCTTCATCTGTCAACGTGGAGTACATAGGAATGCTAATTGCACGCGCGTAGTAATCCTCCGCTACCGGGTAATCCCCTGCTTTGTGCCCTAACTGCTCATAGTACGGTTGAGTGTGAACGGGAATGTAGTGCACGTTAACACCAATCCCTTTTTCACGCAGGTGATCGAATAATGGCTTACGCATGGCAGGATCGTTTACCGTTAACGGGTAAAGATGAAATGCACTGTAGCCACTTTCAGCTTGCAGAGGTGTCATCACGGGAATGCCATCAAACGCAGTATGGTAACGTTTTGCGAGTTCATGACGGCGCGCTACAAATCCATCGATACGCTTAAGTTGGGTCACCCCCAGTGCAGCCTGCAGTTCGGTCATGCGGTAGTTCAAACCAAGATCAACCTGCTGGTAGTACCAACCACCTTCAGACGCTTTGGTCATTTTATCGCCGTCACGCGTAATACCGTGGCTGCGGAAAAGCTGCATGCTTTCAGCCAGTGCGTCATTGTTCGTCAGCGCCATACCGCCTTCCGCCGTGGTGATGATCTTAACCGGGTGGAAGCTCAGAATAGTGATATCAGCAAAACGAGAATTGCCAATTTTGGCACCCTGGTAGTTGCCGCCGATGGCATGTGATGCATCTTCAATAATGGCAAAACCATACTCTTTCGAAAGCTGATGGATCGCTTCCATATCGCATGACTGTCCAGCAAACGCTACCGGCACAACGATTTTAGGTAATTTGCCTTCAGCTCTCGCCGCAATGAGTTTGGTTTTCAGCGCTGCAACGCTCATGTTGTAAGTCTGCGGATCGATATCCACAAAGCTTACATTTGCATCGCAATAGAGCCCACAGTTCGCCGAAGCCACGAAGGTGTTAGGCGATGTCCACAGCCAGTCACCTTTTTTCAGCCCCAGTGCAAGGCATGCAATATGAAGTGCAGACGTTGCACTGTTTACCGCAACGGCGTGCTTAACGCCGACGTAATCAGCGATGGCCTGCTCGAACTGTGGAACACATGGCCCCTGAGTCAAGAAATCAGACTTCAGTACGCCCACAACTGCATTGATATCTTCATCAGAGATATCCTGCCGTCCATAGGGGATAAATTTCATCAGATATTGCCTACTTTTTCACGATTATCATCAATCCATTGACGCAGCTCTTCAATGCTCATCCATTCTGCATTGCTATCACTTTCGTAAACGAAGCCTTCAGGAACGCGCTTGCCATCTTTAATACGTTCTGGAGAATCGCACCAGTTATGGATTGCAGGCAGAATTTTGAAGTGTTCAGGATACTCATAGGTGTAGTGCGCATCTTCAGCACTAATCATTTGCTCATGCAGTTTTTCACCAGGACGAATACCAATCACTTTCTGAGCAGCATCTGGTGCAACGGCTGTTGCAACATCAGTCACTTTCATTGAGGGGATTTTCTTAACGTAGATCTCGCCGCCTTCCATATCATTGAAGGCATGCCATACCAGCTCAACGCCCTGCTCCAGGGTGATCATGAAGCGTGTCATGCGGTCATCAGTGATTGGCAGCTCACCCTTGTCTTTGATAGACAGGAAGAAAGGAATAACGGAACCACGGGAACCCATCACGTTACCGTAACGAACGACGGCAAAGCGGGTTTTGGTGGCGCCAGAATAAGAGTTACCGGCGACAAATAGTTTGTCAGAGGCCAGCTTAGTTGCACCGTACAGGTTTGCTGGGCTGCTTGCTTTGTCGGTAGACAGTGCAACCACGCGCTCAATACCTTTATCAATACAGGCATCGATGACGTTCATTGCGCCATTAATGTTGGTTTTTACACATTCGAATGGGTTGTATTCTGCGGTAGGTACGATTTTAGTAGCTGCAGCATGCACCACGAAATCAACACCATCCAGCGCACGGTACAGACGATCTTTGTCACGCACATCACCAATGAAGAAGCGGATACGACTTTCATCTTTGAAATGTTTAGCCATTTCCCACTGTTTCATTTCATCACGTGAATAAATAATAATCTTCTTAGGATTATATTTTTCAAGCGTCATGCGAACAAACTTATTGCCAAAAGAACCCGTGCCGCCAGTTACCAGAATCGTTTTATTATCAAACATGTTTTTTCACCAGAAAATATCAACATATAGGTTGCTACAATTGAAGAGATTGTAACCCAGGCCCGCAAGGGCATTTTCCCACGCTACCGCCCCTGGCTTTACAGCTACCAGTGCACTGAGAATAATCAAGACGTGTGAGTCTTTACGATCAAAACCAGAAAGATCGCTTACCGGACCAATCGCAAATGTGGTGACAATTGTCGTCCTAATTGAAAGTAGAAACAAGCAAAAATCGTTAAGTTAAGAAACAAAACGACATACTATAACTGTCTGTAATGAATCATTTTTTATAAAAAAAAACGACAGCACCCACTCACCAGGACTATACCGCCCATATGAGGGGTTGCTGTCGTTCATCGATATTCGACCCACGCAATAAAATGCGTATCAGTCGTTAGCCAGCAGCTTCTCAATCCGGCTTCTGAACTTCGCCCCTTCCTTCAGGTTACGCAGCCCATAGTTCACAAACGCCTGCATATACCCCATTTTCTTACCGCAGTCATAGCTGTCACCCGTCATCAGCATGGCATCCACAGACTGCTTCTTCGCCAGCTCAGCAATCGCGTCAGTCAGCTGAATACGGTCCCAGGCACCTGGCTCGGTTTTTTCCAGTTCCGCCCAGATATCGGCATTCAGAACATAACGGCCCACCGCCATCAGGTCGGAGTCCAGCGTCTGCGGCTGATCCGGCTTTTCGATGAACTCAACGATGCGGCTCACCTGCCCTTCCGTCTCCAGCGCTTCTTTCGTCTGAATCACAGAGTACTCAGAGAGATCGCCCTTCATGCGTTTTGCCAGTACCTGGCTGCGACCGGTTTCGTTGAAACGCGCCACCATGGCCGCCAGGTTGTAGCGCAGCGGATCGGCAGACGCGGTATCAATGATGATGTCCGGAAGAACAACGATGAACGGGTTATCACCGACAACCGGACGGGCACACAGGATGGAGTGGCCCAGCCCCAGCGGCTGCGCCTGGCGCACGTTCATGATGGTCACGCCAGGTGGACAAATAGATTGCACTTCCGCCAGCAGCTGGCGTTTGACGCGCTGCTCAAGCAACGCTTCGAGTTCGTAAGAGGTGTCGAAGTGGTTTTCAACCGCATTCTTGGACGAGTGCGTAACCAGGACGATTTCTTTGATCCCTGCAGCAACAATCTCGTCGACAATGTATTGAATCATCGGTTTGTCGACGATCGGCAGCATTTCTTTAGGAATGGCTTTTGTGGCTGGCAACATATGCATGCCCAGGCCTGCTACCGGAATGACTGCTTTCAAATTAATCATTATTTCTTCCACCTTAAAATGGTTGACGAATTATAGCTCTTAAACCTGTTTTCGCCAGCATGATTTGCCGTAATCCTGAAGTAATGTTACGCCTCAGCATCACAAATTTCTGTAGTTGTAATCTGATTCGATCGCGCTTTTGTGCCAGGAATAGTCTCAAAACAGACGATCGTCGATTATTTGCGCGGAAGTGCAAAGTTCAGCCTTTCCACATTCACCACCTGCTGGTCCACCCGGTCAATATCCACCGAGCTCTGCCCCTTCTCATTCACCGCTTTTATGTTCGCCAGTGACAGCAGGGTCTCATCTTTGGCCATAAATTTGCCCCGCACATCCTTACGTAAGTCAAAGTTTATCTTCAGCGCAGGACCGATAGCAGCCTCCTGCATCACGTTGATATTACGTAAGAAAAGATGCTGCGGCTTATTGTGCAGCTCAAGCGTCGCGCGCTTCATCTCGACGTTGGTGATCGCCACAAAGGAGGTGGCATTGCCGGATGATATTTGGATTCCGCGCAGCTTATACGCAAGCTGGCGATTATCCAGATGAATATTGTTTAGCTTGAAGTTCTGGGGAATGGACAAATAATCGCCTTTAATGACCCCATAGCCAATTAGCATTCCGGCACTATTGACCATATCGACATTATCAATAATGAAATTATCACAGCCATAAATAGCTACAGTGGCGTTATCTATTCCCGCCTTTTTACTGAAGTCGGGGGTAATATTTTTGGCCTTTATATTGCGGATAACAAAGTGTTTACCGTTTTCAACATGCACCAGCTGGCGACAGTTGCTGCCGGTAATGTTGGCCACCACGAAGTTCTTAACGGTCTGTTTTTCAGGATAGTCGTTGTCGTAGGTGCTCCCGGCGAGGCCAATACCGATACCCCAGTTGATCTTGCCGTTGGTGCAGTTGATGTTGTCGATGACGTGATCGGAGATCAGGATATTGCGGTCATTGATCGCCACATTCCACTCAATCGCATCGCCCTGCAGGTGGCTGAATTTGCTGTTGGTAATACGGGCCCCATCGATCTGGTTATGAAAACCCTGACGCAGGATAGCGTAGTTAGCCTGGCTCACGCTGATATTATCAATCAGCAAATTGCGCATCACTTTGGGTTTCTTACCGCCAATGTAGATCTGCGTTACCGGGCCAAACCCACTCATTGCCAGCCCTTTAATCACACAATCTGAGCCACGAACGTCGAGCGTAATGTTCTCCGTGCGCCCTGCCCCTTCGCCAATGACCTTGCAGCCTTCCTGCAGAACAAAGCGGCCGCGCCCGTTGCCGGTTAACGCCCCGCGGATCAGCAGCGTTTTACCGTCAGGAATGAAAATGCCCGTATTGATGTTCTCGCAGGTGAGTCCCGCCGGGACAACGACGATGTCACCTTCTTTAAACGCCTGCTTAAAGGCAGCGATCCAGTCGTTGTTATTGTACTGATTAACAGAGACCGTCTTTCCGCCTGCCGCCCGCGCGAGGCGGGACGACAGCAGCGGCGTGGCCGCCAGAACGGACAGAGAAGAGACAAAAGTGCGTCGGGTAATCTTTTTCAGCATACAACCTCGGCGTTACAGCGTTTGCAGCAGGCTCGCTAACTGGCGATTAATCACCTGCTGGTTAAAATCGGTTTCTACTTTTTGTCTGGCATTGTGAAGCACGGGCTCCAGCGCCTGCTGGTCGATGTCGCTGAAGGCCGCTAACCGGTCAGCAAGGGCCATCGCGTTATTCTCCGGCACCAGCCAGCCGGAATGGTCAGATTTAATCAGCTCCGGGATCCCGCTGTGCAGGGTCGATACCACCGGAATACCCACGGCCATCGCCTCCATCAGCGCCACCGGAATGCCTTCCATGTCACCATCGGCGCCCGTCACGGAGGGCAGCAGGAACACGTCCGCCTCATCGAGCATGGCCTTAACTTCATGGCTCGGCTTAAAGCCCGGCATCTCCACGACATCGTCCAGCTGATACTGTTCGATAAGCGTGCGCAGACGACGTTCCCACGGCCCAATGCCGAGAATGCGATAGTGGAACGCCACCCCGCGCGCTTTTAGCTGACGGCAGGCCTCAATGGCCACATGCAGACCTTTCTTTTCGGTCAGACGTGCCACAGAGATGATCTGTAGCGGTTTTCCCGGCACCTTCACCGGACGACGCGTAAAGCGCGTTAAATCGACGCCCATGCGCGAAACGGCAATCTTCTCACCCGGGCAGCCCATACTTTTCAGGCGTCCGGCCCACAGGTCGCTGATGGGCAGCATCATGTCACCGCGGCGGAAAAGCTGCTGATACTCTGGCGTATAGTGGTTCAACACTTCACGGCTTGAGATGTCGATTCCGTGGAAAATAGTCGCAATCTTGCCGTCTATTACCCCCAGTTCGCGCAGCTTCGCGGCAGTGACACCCGCCGGGCCGAAGTGGGCGATAAACACATCGGCACGATACGGCTGCGCCGTTTGCCCGCAGATGGCCGACAGGATCAGATTGCGAGATTCGGACCCATAGCGGGAAACATTCAGCGCCCGCCAGGTCTGCGGCCGATGGATCCCGCGTAAGGTCTGGCTGGCCCGGTGGCGCAGCTTGCTCAACTTCCCGGAAGGCTCATCCTGCAGCCAGCGGGTTTTCGCCTCCAGCCCATACTGGGTATAGGCCGCATGGGTGTTTTGGGTATCGCCCTTTTGCAGGGCGATAATCTCCACGTCATATCCCATATCGATAAACGCGGTAATTTGGTTCAGCACAAAGGTCTCGGACGACAGCGGAAATTTCAGTAAGAAGAAACCAACCTTCATTTCCCCTCCCGTACGCGGTCGAGTACCGATTTCACCATGCCAATGCCCTTCTCGCGCTCGGCTTTCACCGCCACGGCCAGCCGTTCGTTGATGGCGGGCAGTTGACCCAGCGTGTCCCCCACCATCGCACCAAGCGAACCATCCAGCAGATGACGGATATCCACGGCCATTTCCGGCATGCCAAGCTGCTGCATAATCCCGGCGGATTTGTGTTCGTAGTTAATGGCGATGGCCGGCGTACCGAAGTTCATGGAGATAATGGCCGAATGCAGGCGGGTGCCGACGGTCAGGTCACAGGCGCCGAGCAGCTTGCCCATTTCAAGGTCGTTCAGCTCATCCATCACAACGTGATAACGGGACGGATCGTTAACCAGGTTGCGCAGGTTCAGCGCCACCATGCGGTCATCTTTGTTGTAGCTGTCGATGCCGGTACAGGTGGAAAGCGCCAGTACCTGATAGCCGCTGTCCAGCACGCGGTTTACCACGTCGGCAAAGGCTTTCTCATACGCCGCCTGGGTGGTGCCTAGGCGTTTATCAAAGGGAGCCAGTTCACGCAGCGTGATGGCGACCGTTTTTTGTTTTGCCGCCACGTCCAGCCAGTGCTGTACCGCGTAGCTTGCCTGGAAGCTGTCGTCCTGATGATCCACCAGCCAGGCGGTGTCCACGCCGTGTTCTACTTTAGACGTGTCAATTTCGCTGCGCTTCATCATATCCAGACTCACCGACTCACGCAGGATCAGCGCGTCGCAGTGCCCAAAGACATAGTTCGCCAGCTGGTTGAACTGCGGATCCTGGAAAGGTCCGACGCTGTGGCCAATCATAAACAACGGCTTTTTGGCCATAAACGTGCAGAGCGCATGTTCAAACTGCGGTACGCCGTAGAGATCGACGAAGAACGAACCGCCAACCTGAATAATCGCGTCGTAGCCGGACAGCAGCCGCACGAAATCGGTAAAGCCCTGCGCAATCGCAATGTTGCGCAGCTTGCCGGTATCCGTCACGCGGGAAAGCAGCACCTGGTGCTGGTAGCGACGACGCAGGACTTTCTTCACCCGCCCCATCACGCCTGCGGCGTTGTTATGCTGTTTCATCTGGCTGTAGAGCGGGTCGCCCATTACCGGGCGGTTCAGTAACCAGGATGAGCTGACCGGATAACGGCTCATCACGTCCACTTCGGTCTCAGGCTTAAGGGTGTTAATTGCATCCAGTAAACCGCGCAGGATGGCGCTGTCGCCACGGTTGCCGCAGGTATGGTTGCCAAGAATTAATAATTTCATAATGGCCTCTTAAATAACTAGCCTGCGCGAAGCAGCGTTTTCATTTTTTCGTTACGGCAAAACTGGCGCTTCATTTCGACCACCAGCGCATTGCGTGACAGCACAATCATCACGCCAAATGCCAGCGCGCCGGCGGCCACCTGCACCGCCAGCAGTGCGGCCAGCGGCAGATGGCCGCGAAGGATAATGCCCAGACCGTAGCTCACAGCCAGGGTTGGCAATGAGAGGTAAAACGGCAGCCACAGACTCAAAATGTACTGACGGTAGCTGGAGCCCAGCACCGGCTTAATCATGATGAAGTAGCTCAGAACGGTATTGACTACCTGCACCAGCAGGAAGCCCAGCGTGACGCCGATGGCGCCCGCCATATGGCCGCCGACGATAATTGCCGGGATAAACAGGAAGGTTTTGAACACGTTGAACTTGAAGCTGATATCCACCCGAGCCTTCGCCATCAGCAGCGAACCAATCGGATTCCCCACGGAGCGCAGCAGCCCCACCACGCAGAGCAATTGCAGGATCGGGATAATGCCGTTCCACTTCTCGCCAAACACCAGCGGTACGAAGTTGCTCGAGACCACCATCAACCCCAGCAGCACCGGGAAGTTGATGATCCCTACCACGGACAGCAGCTTGTAAAAATTAACGCGCAGCTTTTCGGTATCGTCCTGAATCTTGGCAAACGCCGGGAACAGGACGCGGGTGATAATCGGGTTCAGCTTCATCGGCGGCACCACCGCGACGTTGTAGGCCAGGTTGTAGCCCCCCGCGACGCTCGCCCCAAGAATACGTGCCAGCACCAGCGTTGAGAGGTTGGTATTCACGTAGTTAATGATGCTGTCCGCCGTCAGCCACGCGCCAAAGCGCAGGTTAGACGAGACGGACGCGAGAGAGAAATGCAGCCCCGGGCGATAAATTTTGCGGCCAAAATAGCCAAACAGCAGCGTACGCACGGCGGAGTTGACCAGGTAACCGAGGATGGCGGTCATCGCCAGCGGCCAGAAATGGGCGCTGACCACGGTGAAGGTAAAGCCCGCCAGCACGGCGCTGGTTTCGATCATGCCGATTTTGTTGAACTCCAGCTCTTTCTGCATCAGCGCGCGGAACTGCTGCCCGTGTGGGATCACCACGAAGGCAAAGGACAATGTGCGCATCAGCGGGGCGAGATCCGGGTTGTGCAGCACGCTGGCGATAGTACCGCTCAGCAGAAAGACCAGCACAAATACGAAAATACCCAGCCCCACATTCAACCAGTAGAGCGTGGTCAGCTCGAGATGGCTAATCTCTTTACGCTGGATAATCGAGTTGGCGATACCAAAGTCCGACAGCGTGTCGGCCAGCGCGATAATCACCAGCGAGACGGTCAGCAGGCCGAACTGGTGATTATCAATAATGCGCGCCAGCACCGTCATCTGCACCAGGCCGAGGCCAATGATGACGATGGTCGCCATCGCTGACCACTTGGCGCCGCTGATGGTTTTTTCACGTAAGCTCATCTTAGTACGCCGCTTTGTTCACGAAGCCTTTGAAAATGGTCAGAAAAACAATCTTGATATCGAACCAGAGACTCCACTCGCGGATGTACTCCAGATCGAACTCGATGCGTTTTTCCATTTTTTCCAGCGTGTCGGTTTCACCGCGCCAGCCGTTGATCTGCGCCCAGCCGGTGATGCCCGGCTTCACCTTATGGCGCAGCATGTAGCCTTCAATCAGCGAGCGGTACTGCTCGTTGTGCGCCACGGCGTGCGGACGGGGGCCAACAATCGACATGCCGCCGGTAAAGACGTTGATAAACTGCGGCAGCTCGTCCAGCGAGGTGCGTCGCAGGAAGTTCCCCACGCGGGTGACGCGCGGATCGTTCTGCGTCGCCTGGGTCACCACCTTGTCGTTCTCCATCACCTTCATAGAGCGGAATTTCCAGACCATGATCGGCTTGCCGTCCATGCCGTAGCGGGTCTGACGGAAAATGACCGGGCCGGGGGAGCTAAGCTTCACCGCCAGAGCGATGCAGCACAGTACCGGGGAGATGAGGAGTAAAATCAGCGAAGAGAGCACGATATCCTCCACGCGCTTGAGCACGCGGTTAATGCCCGACAACGGCGTATCGTACAGCGGTACCACCGGCACGCCGTTCACCTCTTCAATACGGGAATGCAGAATGTTGAAGGTAAACACATCCGGGATGAGGATCACCGAGCAGGTGGTATCCGCCAGCTCGCGCATCAGCTGCTTAATGCGGGATTCGTCTTTCATCTGCATGGCGATATAAACGTTGTGAATTTTTCCGGCTTTCGCGTCTTCAATCAGCTGGACGTAATTCCCCGCCCAGTCCGACGGCACGCCGCCCGGTTTCGCGTCGTGATAAATACCCACCACTTCAAACCCTAACCACGGCTCTTTGCGGAAGCTCTCGAGCAGAACCCTTCCAACCGGTAAATCCCCTGCTACCGCCACAAAGCGACGGTTATAGCCGCGGTTACGCAGCCAGCCCGCGCCAAAGCGGATCAGGGAGCGGCACACCACCATGCCGACGCTGGTCAGCAGATACCAGCTGAGATAGGTCACGAGGCGATTATCGAAATCATGGCTGAACGCTACCAGGCCCGCGCTGAAGATCAGACTCAGGGTCCAGTTCTGCAGCAACAGCATCAGTTCGGTAGTCATTTTCACGCCGCGCCACGAGCGGTAGAAATCGGTCATCCCGCCGATCATCTGAAACACGACCAACGCAATCAGCGCCATCAGCAGATGCATATATAAAAACGGCAGCCCGCCGATCCGACACACCGCCCACAGTCCGCCGACCATGATGGTGATATCAGAAAAACGCTGCACCATAGAGATTAACGATGCATTCGTTCTCGCTCGTTCGCGTTTTTTTAGATTCGTCATCGTTGTTCCTGTATTCGGTTTCCCCTCCTCCCGGAGGGGCAATTGTTACTGATTCAACAGCGCCAGAATGTCCTTCGTTCGGGCTTCCATCAGCGCCGTATCCGCGCGGGATTCCACGTTCAGGCGCACCACCGGCTCGGTATTAGAAGAGCGCAGGTTAAAGCGCCACTGTGGAAACGCCATGCTGATGCCGTCGGTGCGGTCAACTTCCAGCGCGTGAATGGCAAAGTGTTGCTCCACGCGGGCAATCGCCTCGGCGGGCTGCGCCAGCTTGCTGTTGATCTCCCCGCTCGCCGGGAACGCCGCCATGCGGTCGCGCACCAGCTCACCCAGCGTTTTCCCTTTCAGACACAGGAGTTCAGTCACCAGCAGCCACGGGATCATCCCGCTGTCGCAGTAGGCAAAATCACGGAAGTAGTGGTGGGCGCTCATCTCGCCGCCGTAGATAGCGTCTTCTTCACGCATGCGCTCTTTGATAAAGGCGTGACCGGTTTTGGACATCACCGGCGTGCCGCCTGCCGCTGACACCACATCGACGGTGTTCCAGGAAAGACGCGGGTCATGAATGATTTTCGCACCCGGGTTTTTCTCAAGGAACGCTTCCGCCAGCAGGCCGACAATGTAGTAGCCCTCGATGAACTGCCCTTTCTCGTCGAACAGGAAGCAGCGGTCGAAATCGCCGTCAAAGGCAATGCCCATATCCGCGCCGTGCTCAATCACCGCGTTACGGGTGTCGTCGCGGCACTCCGGCAGCAGCGGGTTAGGAATACCGTTCGGGAAGTTGCCGTCCGGGGTGTTGTGCACTTTGATGAAGGTCACCGGCACGTTCAGCGCTTTAAAGCGGGCTTCCAGGGCATCCACCACCGGGCCGGCCGCACCGTTACCGGAGTTGATGACCAGCTTCAGCGGCTTGAGGTTCGCCACGTTGATGTAGCCCAGCAGGTGATCGATATACTCTTTTTGCAGGTTAATTTGCTTATAGCTGCCGCGTTTCGCGTCGTTTACCGGCGGGAAATCGTTGGCTTCCGCCAGACGCTGCACGTCGCGCAGGCCGGTGTCGCCGCTGATAGGACGCGCACCTTTGCGCACCAGCTTCATGCCGTTGTAGTCCATCGGGTTGTGGCTGGCGGTCACTTCAATACCGCCGTCCACGCCCAGGTGGAAGGTGGCAAAGTAAATCTCTTCGGTCCCGGAAAGTCCGATATCCAGCACGTCCACGCCCGCGTCCTGCAACCCTTTCGCCAGCGCCAGCTTCAGGGATTCACTGGTCAGACGCACGTCGCCGCCCAGCACGATGGTCTGCGGCTTCAGGTATTCGCCATAGGCGCGGCCAATGCGCCACGCGATATCTTCATTCAGCTCTTCGCCCAGCTTGCCGCGAATATCGTAGGCTTTAAAACAGGTTAATTTTTCCATGATGACCCCTTTTTCAGGCAACAGTCGGCCCTGACCACTAAATGGCCAAATTGATTTTTTTGTCATTCGTAGGCCCGGCAAGCGCAGCGCCACCGGGCGTATTGCAGAGTGCTACACCCGGCCGTAGCGATCCTGGAAGCGCACGATATCGTCCTCTTCCAGATACGAGCCGGAGCGCACCTCAATTAAATCGAGAGGAATTTTCCCCGGGTTCTCCAGACAGTGCGTGGCCCCCAGCGGAATATAGATGGACTCGTTTTCACCCAGCAGTTTGACTTCACCGTCGATGGTGACTTTAGCCGTGCCTGCCACCACGACCCAGTGCTCGGCGCGGTGATGGTGCATCTGCACAGACAGCCCTTCGCCCGGCTTCACGGTAATGCGTTTCACCTGATAACGCTCACCTGCATCGATGGAGTCATATTTGCCCCACGGACGGTACACTTCGCGGTGAATGTGGTGTTCGTGTCGGCCATCGGCCTTGATTTGCTCGACCACTTTTTTAACGTCCTGCACGGCGTTACGGTCGGCAATCAGCACGGCGTCTTTGGTCTGGACAACCACCAGATCTTTCACCCCGACCGTGGTCACCAGGCCGGACTCGGCATAGACGTAGCTGTTTTCCGTTTTGTGGCTAATGACATCGCCGTGATGGACGTTACCCTCCGGGGTATGGGCGCTGATCTCCCACAGTGAGGACCAGGAGCCCACATCACTCCAGCCCGCATCCATCGGAACCACAACGGCGTCGGCCGTGCGTTCCATCACCGCATAGTCAATGGACTCTTCCGGGCAGGCGAGGAACGCCTCCTCATCCACGCGGATGAAGTCGAGATCCGGGTCCACCACTGCCATCGCCTTCTCACAGGCATTCAGAATATCCGGACGGTATTTGCGCAGCTCTTCCAGATAGCGCCCGGCACGGAACAGGAACATCCCACTGTTCCAGTAGTACTCACCGCTGGCGACGTAGGCCTGAGCGGTTTCCAGATTCGGTTTTTCGACAAACTGCGCCACATCAAACGCCACGCTGTCGCCTTCGCCAGGCGTCACATTACCGCGGCGAATATAGCCATAGCCGGTTTCTGGCAGATCCGGCACGATGCCGAAGGTCACAAGTTTGCCGCTTTCGGCGTAAGGGATCGCTGCACGCACCGCCTCGCGGAACGCCTCTTCCTGCTGGATAACGTGGTCTGCCGCCAGCACCAGCATCAGCGGGTCACAGTCAGGACTGCTGCGTTTTGCCGCCAGCGCCGCGAGGGCGATAGCAGGCGCGGTATTACGTCCGGCAGGCTCCAGAATGATGTTTTCTGTGAGTTTATTCAGCTGGCGCAGCTGCTCGGCAACAATAAAGCGGTGCTGTTCGTTACAAATCACCACCGGGCTTTCACACTCCACACCGTGCAGACGGTTTACCGTCGTCTGCAGCATGGTGAGGTCACCCTTCAGGCACAGAAATTGTTTTGGATAAAGCACGCGGGACAGTGGCCACAACCGGCTCCCGGATCCACCCGCCATTACGACCGGATACAAAGTGGTTTGACTCATGATTTATCCCCGTATATCTGCAATAAATTGACTCAGCACGTTCTCTTTCTCGAGCGTGCGTTCGGCATATTCACGTGCCACCGTGTTCACTTTTGGCATGGCAAGTGCCTGTTCAATGCCGGAGACCAGTGCCGGGACCGATTCCGGTTCGACGCACACGGCAATCCCCGGATAGCTGTCACACAGCTGGCCTAATTCAGTTTCGGCTTCTGCCGTGATCACCGCGTTGCCGCCCACCGCCAGAATATTTGTCAGCTTGGAAGGCAACACCGCATCCGCCGCGCCACGTTTTTGTACCACCAGATGGCAGTCGCCCATCTTCAGCAGCGCAGGTAACGCCTCGTAAGACTGAAGCGGGAAGAATTTCACGTTGCTCAGGCCGCGTTCGCTGACCATCTTTTCCAGCCGCGCTTTCCCGCCGCCCTGCCCGACAATCACAAACATCCACGGATGCTCGTTAAGCTGCTGAGCCGCTTCAATCACGCTTTCCAGCCCTTGCTTTTCGCCGATGTTGCCTGAGTAAAGAATGATTTTTTGGTCTTCAGGCAAACCGAGTTGGGCGCGTAGCGTCTGAGCGTCCTGCTCCGTCACGTCGCGAAAACGCGCCACTTCGGACCAGTTCGGGAAGAAGATCACCTTCCGGGCAGGTACGCCCTTCTCTTGCGCCTTGTTCATCATCGAGCGTGAGATGGTCGAAACGTAATCCACGTTATGCAGACCGCTACGCTCAAAGGCGCTGGCGAGCTTCGCCACTTTTCCACCCTTGCCTTTGCCTGCCATCCCCAGGCCCAGCATGGCGTCCACTTCATAATCCTGTATGTGCAGCAGGGTGCGTGCGCCGGAGAGTTTGCCCAGCAGGCGCATGCCCGGCGTGCAAAACAGCGTCGGCACCACACCAATGATGCGATCCGGCTTCCAGCGACGCTGCGCCATCAGCGGGAAAAAACTGCTCAGGGCAAAGCTGCCGAGATGCAGTAGCCGTTTCAGCGTCGAGGGCTGCTTAGGTACATAAAGCGGGCAGCGCCAGACGGTTGCCGCCCCCTCTTCACGACGGTAGCGCCAGCTTGAGTAGCGCTCACCGACTTTCCATTCCGGGTAGTACGGCGGCGCGGTAATGACCCGCACGTCATGTCCCTGGCTCGCCATCCACTCGACCATCTCGCCGGTATATTTTCCGATACCGGTTAATTCCGGCGAGTAGTTAATTCCGTATACGAGGATTTTCATATGCCTGGCACCTCGGCCTGACGATCCGCCAGGAAATACGCCCGACTGTTGTCATGGACGTTCTCGCTTGCCAGAAGCGCCTCCGGTGCCAGCCAGCGGTAGTCGTCATGCTGAGCATCAGGCAGACGCAGGTCTGCCTGAGTCACCTTCAGGCGGAACCCCAGCACGATGTAGTGCGTGGTGAACCCGGTGCCTGAAAAGTTATCGTCATAGAAGTGCTGCCAGACCCCGTAAAACCGGCCCGCCGCCATCGGCAGCTGGAGGCCCAGTTCCGCCAGAGTGAGACGCTCAAACGCATCATGAAGCGTCTCATCCTTCTGCACGCGCCCGCCGGGCACGAACCAGAAGCCCTGTGCAGGACGGTTGGTTCGTTTCCCCAGCAAGAACTCGCCGCGTTCGTTCTCCACGATCAAATCAATCGAGATGAGCGGAGTGGAACGCACCACCGTGGCAAAATCTTCCTGACTTAAAAACATCGTTACCCCCGGAAGCGGTGCTGGTTTTCCAGGAACCACTGGTAGGTGCTGGCCAGCCCCTGCTCCAGTGATACCTCGTGATACCAGCCCAGCTGATGCAGACGGGTCACGTCCAGCAGTTTGCGCGGCGTGCCGTCCGGTTTCGTCGCGTCAAACACCACGCGGCCTTTGTAGCCCACCACCTGCGCGATGGTTTGCGCCAGCTCGCGAATGGTGCAGTCCACGCCGGTTCCCACGTTGATGTGCGACAGCATCGGCTCGGTGTTCTCCTGCCACACTTCGCGATCCAGCTCCATCACGTGAATGCTGGCGGCAGCCATGTCGTCCACGTGCAGGAATTCGCGCATCGGCGTGCCGCTGCCCCACACCACCACATCCGGTGCGTTCTCGGCGGTCGCCTCGTGGAAGCGACGCAGCAGCGCCGGGATCACGTGCGAGTTGCTCGGGTGGAAGTTGTCGTGCGGTCCGTACAGGTTGGTCGGCATCACCGAGCGATAGTCGCGGTTGTACTGACGGTTGTAAGATTCGCAGAGCTTAATCCCGGCAATCTTGGCAATCGCGTAAGGCTCGTTGGTTGCCTCCAGCGTGCCCTGCAGCAGTTCGCTTTCCGCGATCGGCTGTTTTGCCATTTTCGGGTAGATGCAGGATGAACCGAGGAACAGCAGCTTATTCACGTTGTGCAGGTGCGCCGCGTGAATGATGTTGCTCTCAATCATCATGTTCTCGTAGATGAAATCCGCCGGGTAAGTGTTGTTGGCGACAATGCCGCCCACTTTCGCCGCCGCCAGATACACCTGGTCAATGTGTTCGTTAGCAAAGAAGTCCTGCAGCGCACGGCTATCGAGCAGGTTCAGCTCATTGCGCGTGCGGACAACCACTTCTACGTCACCGCGCTGTTCCAGCTGGCGAACAATCGCGGAACCCACCATTCCGCGATGACCGGCGACAAAAATACGTTGTTTTGTCATTCTCAGGACTCCAGCGCGATGGCAACCTCGTAGCCATGAGACTTGAGCAGGGAGTGTTTTTTCGCTGCTTCAAGATCTTTGGCGACCATCTCGGAAACCATCTCCTGCAGAGTGATTTCTGGTTTCCAGCCCAGTTTCTCGTGCGCTTTGGTTGGGTCACCCAGCAGGGTTTCCACTTCAGCAGGACGGAAGTAACGTGGGTCAACCTGAACAATGACGTCGCCTGGTTTCACGCCTGGCGCATCATGGCCGGTTACGGAAACAACGATACCTTTCTCTTCCACGCCGGTACCTTCGAAGCGCAGCTTGATGCCCAGCTGTGCAGCGGCCATCTCAACGAACTGACGTACGGAGTATTGAACGCCGGTTGCGATCACGAAGTCTTCTGGCTGTTCCTGCTGCAGCATCATCCACTGCATTTTCACGTAGTCTTTCGCATGGCCCCAGTCACGCAGGGAGTCCATGTTGCCGAGGTGCAGGCACGATTCCAGACCCTGGGCGATGTTCGCGATAGCGCGGGTGATTTTACGGGTAACGAACGTTTCACCGCGACGTGGGGATTCGTGGTTGAACAGAATGCCGTTACAGGCATACATGCCGTAGGATTCACGGTAGTTCACGGTGATCCAGTAGGCGTACAGTTTTGCGACCGCATACGGAGAACGTGGGTAGAACGGCGTGGTCTCTTTCTGTGGGATTTCCTGCACCAGACCGTAAAGCTCAGAGGTAGAGGCCTGATAGAAACGGGTTTTCTTCTCCAGACCCAGGAAGCGAATCGCTTCCAGCAGACGCAGAGTACCCATGGCGTCAACGTCAGCGGTGTATTCCGGGGATTCGAAGGAGACCGCCACGTGGCTCATCGCGCCCAGGTTGTACACTTCATCCGGCTGCACTTCCTGCAGGATACGGGTCAGGTTGGAGGTATCGGTCAGGTCGCCGTAGTGCAGGTGGAATTTCGGGTTTGCCGCGTGAGGATCCTGATAAATATGATCGACACGTTCGGTGTTGAACGAAGAGGCACGACGTTTAATACCGTGTACTTCATACCCTTTTTCCAGCAGGAACTCTGCCAGATAAGAACCATCCTGCCCGGTAACGCCGGTGATGAGAGCGACTTTAGACATGTTTATATTCCTCTACTTATGAATTTAATCAGTTTCAACGCGTTCGCGTATCACCACTGCGGGGTTGCCACGGCAAACTTTATTTGCCGGTAGCGATTTAAAAACGCTGCTGCGGGCACCCACTACCGTGCCATCGCCAACAGAAACACCTGGTGCAACAAAAACATCCGTTGCCAGCCAGCATTTTTCACCAATCACAATAGGCGAAGCGGTAATATCAAAATGCTGACTCATAAAATCGTGGCTGCCGGTGCACAAATAACACTTCTGTGACACCACCGAATTTGCGCCAATCGTAATTTCGCCAAGGGTATATAACACCACGTCATCCCCTACCCAGGCGTAATCCCCAAGCGTTAATTTCCAGGGGTAGGTAATTTTTACCGAAGGTCGAATGACTACGTTTTTTCCGATTTTTGCGCCAAACAGACGCAATAAGAATGCTCGCCAGCGGTACAATATTTGTGGTGACCAGGCAAATAACGTTGCCTGAACGGCCCACCACAGCTGCACTTTAATACCGTTGCCGCCCCGAAAGCCTTTCGGCACGGAGAAACCCTTCAAATCCTGCATTGCGTTTCCTTATATTCAGGCTTTGTTATATAAGGTTTTCGTTTTACCTGTCGTCCGCAGGCGCAATAAATAAGACAATTCCGCCCAGAACCCCGGCACGCGTAATATTTTGCGCTGCACGTTTTTGGCATCCTGGCACAATTCCAGATTATTCGATGTTGACACGCCACCCATTGAGAATTCAGAGACCAGCCCTTTAATTCGGCGGAACGGATAGCCTGATTTATACAGGCTGGCGGCCAGGGCATAATCCGATGACACTTTATACTGCAAATCGTATGGCTGTTTTTTCAGACCGTTTACCGGGAAGAAAATGGCCTGATGGCTGGCGGGCAAACTGTGGTAGATATACCAGCCTGGCTTTGCGCTGCGGCACACTTTATGCCCATCACCAAAATCAAGCAGTGCATCGCCAATATACATGGCCTCCTCTTTCTGACGCGCCAGCTGACGGGCAAACAGCGCCACGTCATCATGGAAAACATCGCCAGAATTGAGGAAGATGGCATAACGACCCTGGGCCATGTTAATGCCCTTGTTCATCGCATCGTAAATGCCTTTATCTTTCTCGCTGATGTAACGTAAGTTGAACTCACCGTTGAGTTTTTCCAGAAACTCCGCCGTGCCATCGTTCGAGCCGCCGTCGACCACAATCCACTCAAAAGTGAGGCTTGGATCGCGCGCCAGGTTGCGCAGCGAGCGCCAGGTTTTTACCACCCCTTCGTAATTACGAAAAGCGACAGTAATGACGCTAAGAAACATAAATCACCTCATTTCGTCATACGTTCGTAATATTAAGCGCTTTGCGCAAAATAAACGGACAGACAATCAAGAAAGCATATTCCGGGCTAAATATTGACCCGGTAAAAAACAGCGACACCGGTGTAAACAGATAAAGTTGCACGCGAAAGTTCTGGTTATCACCAAACGCGTTAATCATCATTTTGAAAACTTTAAACAGATACCACAGCGTCAACAGTACGGCGAACCACGAAAAATAAATAATTAACAGATACAGACCATTGTCTATGGTTTTACCGACATCCGCACCGTTAAAGATTCCGAATGATGCAACATATTCGTAAAGTGAGCCGAATCTTACTACACCATCAATATGGGTTAAGGAATAACCCACCATCACCAGCGGACCAATGATGCGATAATAGGACGATGAGCCTTCTGTTCCCAAATCTCCCAGACGTTCTGAGATGTACGGGAACGCAAATATCACGCCGACCAAAAATACCGTCAGGGAGATAATCGCCAGCGGCAGTTTTTTCTTAATCGCATCTTTGTTCAGGTACTGGAACGCCCACTCCAGCAGGTAAAACAGGATAAATGTCATTACCCCTGAGAACGATCCAGACAGAACAATTCCTGCAAGAATCATAGCATCGGTCTTAGGTGTTTTGATACCAAACTGTTTGATGCTGAGCCAAATTGAGATTAACGCCAGAGCGAAGAACGCCGGTTCAAAATAGAGCGCCGTGGTACGCTTTCCGCCAAACTTAATGAAGTTCAATACATAGCTGTTGCTGTAAATGAGATATTTCGAAATTATCTCCATCAGGCTGCTGCCACCGGTGAGAATAATTTGCGCCATTTCCAGTGCAGCAAGCATAACAATTAACGCAACGGCAATATAAAAGAACCTGAGGATTTTCCGATAATTGTGCGGAGAAATCGTTTTAAACCGAATACTCCAGACCATGCCGATAATAATGACAATATAGACAAACAGCATGGTGGAGGTGACGTATTTACTGGCATCCAGCGACTGGCCAAAGATGTAGTTAAACAGCGTCAGGCCCGTGCCCAACCCCAGGGCAATCATCAGCTTCTTCAGGTTGATTTTATCGACATACAGCAGAAGCAGAACGGGCAAGAAGGTGACGATGGTTATCGGGAAGCTTTCGCCAAGCTGGGCAATTTTGACGTTGACCAGCAGGTAGATCAGCGGCAGCAGCAGATAACTACAGATTCTGATAGAACGAGACATACTCCTCCAGCATCTGTTGTCCACTGTAGGCCTTGCGGCTGCGGTTGCGGAACGATTCCAGGTCAGTGCCAAAAACAGTCTCAGCGATCTGCGCTTTCGGCATCTGCACCAGCGGCAGCACTTCCCCTTCCGAGAACGTTTTACCGCCCGACTTTTCCAGCACTTCACGCGCGGCATCGCTGTGGGTGGCAATCACCGGCACGCCGATGGAAAGCGCTTCGCAGAGGATCAGCGGGTAGTTATCCACGCGGGAGCTGAACACCAGCGCATCCATGCCGTTCAGCGCGCTCATCAGTTTGCGCTTGTCGGTTTCAAACCCGTGGTTCACGACGTTCGCCCCTTCGAACGGGGAAAACTTGCCGAAGGTATGCAGTTCAATCTTGTCACCGAGCGCCATCATGTCGCGCACCAGCTGCTGGTTGGTTTTGCCGTCGTAACGCAGGTCATGCGCAACGATGGCGATTTTCGGTTTACCCGCGGTGTCCGCCACCGGCGTCAGCTCCGCCAGAATGGCTTCCGTCGCCACGTCGATACCGTTGTTGATAATCTGGCAGCGCCCTGCCCCGTAAAGGCTGTTGAAGGCATCGGCCACGTGCTGGCTCGGGGAGATAAACGTGCAGCCGAGCGAGAGCATGTCGCGGAACAGTTTGCGCTTGCCGGTTACCAGCTGGTGAGCACGATCCACTTTCACCGGCGGGTAGTTGCTTAACGTCGGGCATTTCTGGCAGTTATCTTTCCAGCCTTCGCAGCCATCGGTAAAGGCACAGCGTCCGGTCACGCTCCAGTGATCGTGCAGCGTCCAGACGAAGCGTGTATCAGGCTTGTGCGCCTGCACCTTCTGACAAAACGCCACCACCTCTTCCAGATTCAGCCAGTAGCTGTGCAGGACGTGGAAATGCAGCACAACCGGGCCCGTGGTTCGGGTCACAGTGCGATAAAGATTATTCAGGTTGCCAAACAGATCGCGGTTAAACAGGCGGAACAAGGCAATGTTGGCCATCGAGGTCAGACGCGGCGTGTGCTTTTGCACCTGCGGGAAGTTATCGTGACTGACGCTTTTCTTGCCGCCTTTGCCGTAGCCATAAATAAAACGAGACTGAAGTCCTTTTTGCAGTGCGCGCTGGTGCAGATCCAGGGCCACGCCTGCCGCTCCGCCTTCAGCGAGGCGGACGTTAAATTGCAGAATGTTCATTTAATCACCTTCACGCGGGCCTTTTCTCCCACCACCAGCGCGTTGTCCGGAATGCTGTCCAGCACCACGCTGCCCGCACCAATCGTCACGTTGTTACCGATGGTAATGTCACCAATGATCACCACGTTCGCGCCCAGCTCGACGTTATTGCCGATAACCGGGCAGGCCAGGCTGTCTGGCCCTCGGTTGCCAATGGTGACCGCATGACGAATGGTGAAATCATCCCCGGCGACCACGAACTTATTGATCACCACCGCATAGCCGTGGTGAATGGTAAAGCGGCGGCCAATGGTGGCAGCGGCCTGAATTTCATAACCAAAAAAGCATTCAGTAATAATGCGGTACAGCACCAGAACCGGCGCTGCCCAAAGGTTGTTCAGCACGTTTTTCTTACGCCACACCGAACAAAAATGCGCGATACGGTACGCCAGGACCATGCAGCATGGGCGCAGGCTCCAGCTGTTTGCGCGGCAATCTTCAAGAAACATTATTTCCCCCGAAGTCCATCAGCCAGACGTTTGCCGTTACGGACGGACAGCAGCGTCAGCAGCGTGCGCCAGTTCATGCGCTTATTGCGGATCTGATAGAGGGTAAAGAGCTGATACTTCCGGCTGGCACGGTCGAACTTGTCCTTGTGCTTGCGGTAAAAATGGAAGTAGCCCGAGAACTTCTTCGGCGAGGAGGTAATTTGCATCTCCCCGTGATTGATGTGCAGGATCTGCGTGGCCTCTTCAACTTTCCACGGTTCGCCATACTCAACCACCATCCGCAAGAAGATGTCGTAATCCTGTGCGGCTTTCAGTTCGGTATCGAACAGGCACTCCTTAAAGCGCCATGCCCAGGTGAAAACCTGATTGCCGATAATATTGCGCTTGTAGAACAGGCGGCGAGAATAGGGTGATTTCGGGTACAGCGGCAGGCTGGCAGGCTGCGAATAAACTTCACCCTGACAGACATAGTCGTTGGCATACAGGAACGCATGCGTCACCAGCTGTGCTTTATGTGAAAGAAAGACAGACAGTCGGTTCGGGGTCCATTCGTCATCGTCGTCGATGCCGGTCAAATACTGCCCTTTGGCCTGCATAATCGCCTGGTTACGCACCGCGCATGCCCCGGAGTTAATCGGGTTATGGGTGTACATCACGCGCGGGTCATTGAGATCGGTGACAAATTTTTGCAGCTGTTCATACGAAGAAGAACAGTCATCCACGATGATCAGTTCCCAGTTGTCATAATCCTGACGTAACACCGACTTGATTGCGCGGATCGCCAGCTGCTGACGATTCCATGTCGGCATATAGATAGAAATCAAAGGGCGTTGTGTGGTCATTTCTTTCTCCTACCCCTCACCCCGGCCCTCTCCCCTGAGGGGATAGGGTGAAAGCGGCACCGAACAGTCCCCTCTCCCCTCAGGGGAGAGGGTTAGGGTGAGGGGTGTAAGGGTATGTTTTGGCTGTTATTTACTGTCAGACTTATATTCGTACTCGTAATAACCGTAATCCTGATACCCGGTCGCGCGGCGGAAGATGGAGTTCAGGATCACCCCTTTCACCTCAATCCCGTTCTGCTCGAAGCGGCTCAGGCTGGTTTCCACTTCTTTCAGGGTGTTCACCGCGTAACGTGCCACCATCAGGGTGGTACCCGCATGGCGACCTACCACGGCGGCATCGGTCACGGCCAGAATCGGCGGCGTATCGATCAGCACCAGGTCATAGTGTTTGCTCGCCCACTCAATCAGCTGGGTGAAGCGTTCGCTCATCAGCAGTTCCGACGGGTTAGGCGGTATCTGACCACGTGGGATCAGATCGAATCTCGGAATCGAGGTCGGCTTGGCGCTCTGGCTAATCTCCCCCTGCCCCAGCAGGATTTCCGACAGACCGTTAACGTTGTTGGTGCCCAGCAGCTCGTGGGTATAACCCTTGCGCATATCGCAGTCGATCAGCAGCACGCGTTTGTTGGTCTGGCTGACGACGGCCGCCAGGTTGGCGCAGACAAAGGTCTTACCGATTGACGGACTGACACCGGTTAACATCAGGACGTTGTTTTTGGCCTGCATCATGGCGAAGTGCAGGCTGGTACGCAGGCTACGTATCGCTTCAATCGCCAGGTCCGTCGGGTTACCCACGGCCAGCAACTGGCTCTGTTTGTATCGCTTAACGCCTTTAATGGTTTTGACGCTGTCACGGGATTTTTGCCACTCGGAAAGCGGGATGCTGGCATAGACGTTGATACCACTCTCTTCCAGCGCCTGCGGGCTTTCGATTCCGCGGTTGAACAGCGAGCGCAGCAGCACACCGACAATGGAGAGCATCAGGCCGAGAATAATGCTGCCGAGAACGATCAGCGCTTTCTTCGGCTTCAGCACGCCCGGCTGGGTAATCGCCGGGTCGACGATGCGCACATCACCCACGGTACTGGCTTCGGTGATTTTCAGCTCCTGCTGTTTGTTCAGCAGCTGCATGTACACCTGCTGACCGGATTCCACGTCGCGGGTCAGACGCACAATTTCCTGCTGCGTTTTCGGCATCGCGGTCACGCGGTCGTTCAGCTTCGCCTTCTCTTCTTCCAGCGTGCGACGTTTTTCCAGCAGCGTCCGGTAGGCCGGGTGGCGTTTGGTGTACAGCTTGGAAATCTCCGCCTCTTTGAAAGTCAGCTCGTTGAGCTGGGCGTCGATGTTAACCATTGAATCAAGAACAGACTTCGCCTCCAGCGGCAGGTCAACAGAGTCTTTATCCTGACGGTAAGCGTTCAGTTTATTCTCGGCATCATCCAGACGGGCCCGCACTTCCGGGAGCTGTTTAGCAAGGAAAGCCAGGCTTTTCGCCGCTTCCGCCGACTTACGCTCAACGTTCTGCTCAAGATAGTTGCGGGTGATGCTGTTCAGGATGTCGCGGATTTGATCTTTATCTTCACCGGTAAAGGTCATGCTCAGCACGCCGGTGTCCTTACCGTTTTCAGTCACGGTGAGGTTGTTTTGCAGATTGTTGATCATTCCCAGCGTGGAGAATTTGGTCACGGTGAACTCGCCGCCCTCCTGGGCATGAATGGCGCTCACCATCATGCTGACGCCATCTTTCGTCAGCATCTGGCCCACTTCGCCGCGCGCGCTGAATCCCGCATCGCTGGTCAACTGGTACTGTTTCGGACCCAGCACCGTCAGGGTAAAGGTTTGATCGCCCGCCCCTTTCGGCAGCACAAAGTCAGTCACCTTTACCGTATCGTTGCTTCGTCCCATCAGTCGATCCCAGCCGGCACCAAAGATTGGGAAGGTATTTTTGGTGACGGAGATATCGAGACCGAGGTCGTGAACCGTTTTCCCCAGTACCAGACGTGACTGAATCAGCTGAATTTCAGCGTCGGATGCCGGTGGTTTGTTCGCCAGCGCAGAGCCAATATCCTGCACCAGCGAGTTGCCGGTATTTTGCTCAATCTGCACCAGCGCGTCGGCGCTGTAGATAGGCGTGGCGAACAGCGTGTAGACGACGGCTGCCGCGGCAAACACAGCGGTAATGCCAAGCACCCACCACTTTGCCTCGATAACCGTGCCGACCAGGCGACCAATATCAATTTCATCACTGCCCGAAGTCGGGGCGGCAGAAGGTCTTGTTTTTTCTGTCATTGTTATCCCTGCTGAGCTTTCAGTGCCTGCGCCCACTGTTGGGCAGACTGGTCAAGTAAGGTGTAAACCGCCTCGAAGGCCTCATGGCTTTTGCGATACGGATCGGGGATTTCGCGTTCATTGTCCCAGTGACCAAACAGCATCACCTTGCCGCGCATCTCCGGTGCGATATCGCATAGCGCATGAATATGGCGTTTTTCCATTGCCAGGATCAGGTCATATTCCCGGCACATGCGGCCGGTGACCTGGCGGGCAATATGCCCGTCAAGGGAGAGGTTATGATCGCGGGCCACGCTCGTTGCGCGCTCATCGGCCGCTTTACCGACCAGCGCGCCAAGGCCTGCGGACTCGACGGTCAGTTCAGGCTGGTAGTGTTTCAACAACCGCTCTGCCGTCGGGGAACGGCAAATGTTCCCTACGCATACCACCAGAATTTTGTTAAACATCGCGGATTACCAGGTATGAATGTCGCGCGCCGTATCCGTCATGTAGCGAACGCCACTGATGGTTGGCAGCAACTGGTTGATCAGACGGTTCCAGCGGGCAACCGGCGCGGTAGTGACATACACCACATCGTATGGCTGGAGGCGGAACGACGTTGCCATCACCAGCGAGGTGGCGTCGGACATATCGAGCTGGTAAATGTTGGCAATCTTGCCTTTGTTGCTGGCGTCGTCCTTAAGTGGGCGAATCACGAAGATGCCGCTGGCGTTGGAGGAGGTCAGATCGATGCCTTCCGCATTGCCCAGCGCTTCGGTCAGCGTCATGCCGCTGAAGTCCATTTTGAGGGTGCTCTGTTTCTTCACTTCACCCATCACGAAGACTTTCAGATCGTCATTGCGCGGTACGTAGAGAATATCGCCCGGATAGAGCAGGCGGTTCTGGGTCAGATCGCCGTTTTGCATCAGCGCCTGCAGTGAGATGCGCTGCTCTTTGCCGTTGTGGGTCAGGACCACGTTGCGCCAGTCGGCACCGTCGGTTAACCCGCCTGCGGCGTTAATGGCATCCAGAACGGTTAACGGTACGTTGGTGATGGCCTGCTGGCCGGATTTATTGACCTGGCCGGAAATGTAGGCTTTTTGCGAGCGGAATGCGGCAATATTAACGTCCACCTGCGGATCGGCGATGTACTGCGCTAAGCGGCCGGTAATATCACTCCGGATCTCGGCAAGGGTTTTCCCGGCAACATGGACTTTACCAATGTAGGGGTAGAACATCGTGCCATCTGACTGTACCCAGTTCCCGGTGTCGCTTGAGCTACGATACTGGCCCGCTGGCGTGGTCAGTTCGGGGTGGTCCCAGACGGTCACGTTGATCACGTCACCCGGCCCCACGCGATACTGATAAGCGGCGATTTCCTGGTCCAGAGACATATTCGGCTGAGCAACATTCGGACGTGGGCGTAATTGTTCGACCAGACGTGGCGTAAGTGGATAAACATTCACCATTTTGTCGAGATCAAAATCGGCATCCTGTTGCTTGATCACATCCTTACCCATTGTTGACATATTGCTGCCGGGAAAGACCGTGCAACCACTCATCAAGGTCACAGACACCAATAATGGCATCAATTTCATTTTGGATTTCATCATTGATTATTTATCACTTTGGCAGAGTAATTATCCTGTGCAATTTAAATAAGCTTGGGTCGTATTGGGTTTCAGCATGCAGTTAATCAAATAGAAATATAACTGGCATCAGTCCTAAAAAAAGCTTATTCATCCATTGGCTATTGACAGAATAACCGAGGCTGATTCACACGCTTTCAGGCACGCTACCGCCCTTGGCTTTCAGTTACCAATCCACTGACTAAACAATGTGTTATGGATAGACACCCTCTTGAGCAAGGCCTTCTGGAAATATATCAGCCGGGTGAGACACCCAACGGATAATGAATAACCATCCCGGAAGACCAAAACAAAAATAGCAACAACAAGATTTAACATTTGATGCTGGGAGAATTGTTGCAGCTAACCTAATAGCAGGCAAGGAGACAACTGTCCTAATATCTGTTTTTAAGATTAATATTAAGAGCAAAGTTTTGACCTTTTAGGATTTTCTTTATATTGACAAGGCGGGAGTAAAAACCATTATCTGCGATATATCCTAAAATGTTCTCTTTATAATTAAATATACGTATTTTGCTTATTTACACCCCGATGAGTTTGCTCTCTTTTAAGCGTTTCGTATTAAGAGAAATCTCAGCCCGGCATTGCAATTTTCCCCGGCTTTATCCATGATCGAAGTGTGACAATCGTCATATAACAGAAGGTATTGCTATTACTATGGAATGGATTGCCGATCCATCAATCTGGGCCGGGCTGGTGACGCTGGTCGTCATCGAATTAGTGCTCGGGATTGATAATCTGGTCTTTATTGCCATCCTCGCTGAAAAACTGCCCCCTTCCCAGCGCGATCGCGCGCGCGTAACGGGCCTGCTGCTGGCGATGGTGATGCGTTTACTGTTGCTGGCCTCTATCTCCTGGATGGTCACACTCACGCAACCGCTGTTCTCCGTTCACGGCCTCAGCTTTAGCGCCCGCGATCTGATCATGCTCTTCGGCGGGTTGTTCCTGCTGTTCAAAGCCACGGTAGAGCTCAATGAACGGCTCGAAGGTAAAGACAGCGAGAACCCGACCCAGCGACGTGGCGCGAGATTCTGGCCGGTGGTAGCGCAAATCGTGGTGCTGGATGCCGTCTTCTCCCTGGATTCGGTGATCACCGCCGTCGGGATGGTGGACCATCTGGCCGTTATGATGGCAGCGGTGATTATCGCCATCACGCTGATGGTGATGGCGAGCAAGGCACTCACCCGCTTTGTGAACAGCCACCCGACCATCGTGATCCTCTGCCTGAGCTTCCTGCTGATGATTGGCTTTAGCCTGGTGGCCGACGGTTTTGGCTTCCACATTCCGAAAGGCTATTTGTACGCCGCCATTGGTTTCTCCGTCATGATTGAAGCGCTTAACCAGCTGGCGATATTTAACCGCCGCCGCTTCCTTTCCGCTAATCAGACCCTGCGTCAGCGCACGGCCGACACCGTTATGCGCCTGCTGAGCGGTAAAAAAGAGGATGCAGAGCTGGACGCCGAATCTGCTGCCATGCTGGCCGATCACAGCGACGGGCAGATCTTTAACCCGCAGGAGCGCCTGATGATTGAGCGAGTGCTTAACCTTAATGAGCGCACGGTCAGCAGCATCATGACTTCCCGGCATGACATTGAGCATATCGATCTCACCGCCCCCGAAGAGCACATCCGCGCCCTGCTGGATAAAAACCAGCACACGCGCGTGGTGGTGACCGGCGGTGAAGAGGAAGAAGAATTACTGGGCGTCGTGCACGTTATCGACCTGCTCCAGCAGCAGCTGCACGGGGAGGCGCTCAATCTGCGCGCCCTGGTACGCCAGCCCCTGGTCTTCCCGGAAGGATTGCAATTGCTCTCTGCCCTTGAGCAATTCCGAAATGCGCGAACGCACTTTGCCTTTGTGGTGGATGAGTTTGGTTCGGTTGAAGGGCTGGTCACGCTCAGCGACGTGATGGAAACCATTGCCGGTAATTTGCCAAACGAAGTGGATGAGATTGATGCCCGCCATGATATTCAGAAAAACGCCGACGGCTCGTGGACGGCCAACGGCCATATGCCACTGGAAGACCTGGTGCAGTATGTGCCGCTGCCGCTGGATGAAAAGCGGGAGTACCACACCATCGCGGGCCTGCTGATGGAATACTTACAGCGTATCCCGCAGCCAGGTGAAGAGGTTCAGGTGGGTGACTATCGGCTTAAAACGCTGCAGATTGAAAACCATCGCGTGCAGAAAGTGCAGCTCATTCCACTGCGGGATGAGGAAGAACTGGATTTTGAGGTGTAAAAAAGCCGGGTGGCGCTGCGCTTACCC
>NZ_JTLF01000262.1:0-1421 GCF_000798855.1 Enterobacter sp. ZOR0014
GGCAGATTAATTTTCTCTTGTGGGCGTTCAAAATGGACAAGCTTTAAGGCTTCTATTTCGGCTTGAGATATCGTTGCGATTTCGTTCCCAAATCTGACAAAATCCATCGCTCCGGGTATGCGTTTAATTGCGGTGGTATGGATATTGGCAGGGTTGAATCTTACAAAGATATAACCGGGAAAAGCCGGTGAGTTTATGAGTCTGTAGGCATTTTTTTTATCGCTCCGTCGTCTACGTTCTAAAATTAATGGGCAGCAAGTTTTAAGCCCAGCTTCATTAAGGTTCTGCTGTATGGTTTTCCAATAATTCTGACGGCAGCGCAGAAGATACCAGGCATCGGTAAATGTGTCCTGCATAGAGGCCTCCGAATGTCATAAGATATTGAAATGCAATAGCTAGCGCACTGCCTCATCCCTCAAAGCAGTACGTTTATTAGAATATTTAAGATTATTAATTCCCTAAGTTTGAGGGTTGTTTGATCTTTCGTCTAATTGTTTTGATTGATCAATCCTTTTGACATTGATCGGTTTAAACGATCAAACCTATCAGGCTTTGCTGCCGATAATATTAGGCCACATTGTTAGTAAAACAGCAAATTGTTAGAATATCTATATAAAATCACAGTGTTAATACGCCTAAACTCCATCGATACCGATTGCGGAGGAATGGCATGATTGGTAAGCGATTGAAGGCCGCACGTAAAGCGGCGCACATGACCCAGACAGAACTGGCGAAACGTGCTGGTATCGATGAACTGACGGTCAGTAGAATCTCGCATTATGAGACAGATACACACAGCCCCAACTTTCAACAAGCTTGTCGGTTTGCTGAAGTTTTGGATGTTCCTGAGTGCTATCTTTACTGCCGTGACGATGTGTTAGCTGATCAACTGTTGGCAATACATAAAAGGTATAAAAAATTCCGTTTTAACCCTTCCGAACTCAGCGAATTGGAGAGAGCAGAAAAGGAACTTAAAATTGCACTCGAAACAGTATCATCACTCTTAAGTAAGAGGACTGAAATCATGATCAACGATGAATTACCAGCCTCTTTGAAGCCTTAGCATTTAGTGGGACGCTACTAAATTTCTTTCTCTTTTCTCTGTTCAAAAAACCGAATATCCTTTTATAATCCTCAAAGATCAGTATCCGGGGTGGAACTGATTAGTAGCAGTTGCCGTTTCCAGGGGTGGTACGGCAGCTGCTATGCCCACTTACCAGATGATTAAGGCTAGGAAATGCAACAGGAGAATTCTTAGTATATGAATAAAATAGATTGGCTCATGAAGTTAAGACGCTGCAATTGTTTAGACACACTGGAAAAAATAATTGAGAAAAACCGATACTCTCTTTCCATAGATGATTTAGAAACATTCAACTCAGCAGCAGACCATCGTTTGGCAGAATTAACAATGAATGTTC
>NZ_JTLF01000080.1:0-6138 GCF_000798855.1 Enterobacter sp. ZOR0014
TGAAGTGATTCACATCTGCCGTGTCGATGGAGGCGCATTATAGGGATCCCATTTTTTAGCACAAGTATTTTTTAGATCTTTTTTTCCAACTGCTGATTTTCCGCGCTTTTCGCTGAAATCCCGCCCGATCTGCTTAAATATTGACGTATTTTGCCTTGCCTCGATCCCATATTATGATCAAAGTCTTCTGTCTAGCGCTCATCCTTAGAGGTAGTTATGTCTACTGTATTACGTCCTTATAAAGATCTGTTCCCCAAACAAGGCGATCGCGTGATGATCGATGCCAGCAGCGTAGTCGTAGGTGATGTCCGAATGGCTGATGATGTCAGTATCTGGCCACTCGTTGCCATCAGGGGAGACGTTAACTCTGTGTCGATTGGCGCACGTACCAATATTCAGGACGGCAGCGTTCTGCATGTCACGCACAAATCCTCTTATAACCCGGAAGGTAATCCACTCATTATTGGAGAGGATGTCACCGTCGGTCACAAAGTGATGCTTCACGGCTGCACTATAGGAAATCGCGTACTTGTTGGCATGGGATCGATTTTGCTGGATGGCGTCATAGCAGAAGATGACGTAATGATTGGTGCCGGTAGCCTGGTCCCGCAGAACAAACGGCTGGAGAGCGGCTATCTCTATCTGGGTAGCCCTGTAAAACAGATCCGCCCCCTGAAGGAGGCAGAGATCGAAGGATTAAAATACTCGGCGAACAACTACGTTAAATGGAAGAATGACTATCTGGATCAGGATAACCAGACCCAGCCCTGATCGTCTTCCTGCTGGTCGCGGATTAAATCGCTGGCTTCTTCTTCAAGATCCCAGCGATTTTCACAAAATATGTCTAAAGGGTCTGAACCGCCAAAACGACGTAGCAGCGTTTCCCCATGAATGGCACAGGTAAGCTGCATCCCCTGCACCAGCACCGGGAAGCAGACTGCTTGTTTATCCTCATCCCAGCTCTCTCTGTCCGGGAAGTGAATAGCCTGATTCACGCCGAAAGCTCCTGCTTTAACTTTTCTATCACCGGCTCGACTGCAGGTAACACACCATGCCAGAGCAGCACCGCATGCGCAGCCTGGCCCACCAGCATCCCCAGCCCATCGGCTAACTGTTTCGCGCCATGTTCTTCACACCACATAAGGAAGGGTGTCTTCCCTTTCTGGTAAAACATGTCATAGAAGTACATATGAGAGTTGATAAGAGAAACGGGGATTGCCGGGATCTCACCATTAATGCCGCTGGACGTGGCATTGATGACCAGATCAAATTCACGGTCTTCGAGATCCTCAAGCGCGATGGCGCTCACGCTACCGGTATGGGCAAACAACGCCGCCAGCGCTTCTGCCCTGGAAAAGGTTCTGTTGGTAATGGTCACTGCACAGTCCAGTGAAAGCAGGGGCAACAGCACGCCCCGCGATGCACCACCCGCACCAATCAGCAGAACCCGGAAACCAGGCTTGATAAACGAAAGTCTTTCCAGATCGCTCAGTAAACCAATCCCGTCAGTGTTGTCACCCAGAAGGCGGCCATCCTCAAGCCGTTTTAAGGTATTTACTGCACCAGCAAGTGAAGCACGCTCGGTCAGTTCGTCTGCACGTTCAAATGCCTCTTCTTTAAAGGGAACCGTCACATTCGCCCCTTTGCCGCCCGCAGCGAAAAACGCCTCGAGCGTTGGGATAAATGCATCAACCGGTGCCAGCACGCGACCGTAAGGGTGATCTATCTGCAACTGTTCCGCAAATTGCTGATGGATCAAGGGTGACTTACTGTGTGCAATCGGGTTACCAAAAACAGCATAAGTTTCCATGAGATTACCCCTGGCGAAAACGTTCACCGGTTAATGCGTCGCGAATTTCGGACGGATTCAGGCGCCCTCCCGTCTCGCCGGCAGCAACCGGGAAATCATTCCCGAACTGTGCCAGCACTTCTTCGGTTGTCCGGCACGGAGGTAACCCGGTCAGATTCGCGCTGGTTGAAACCAGTGGTTTACCAAACGCCACACAAAGCTCAACCACCAGCGGATGGTCGGTGACGCGCACCGCCAGCGAATCAAACCTTCCGGTTAACCAGCGCGGTGTTGTCGGCTGGGCCGGGAAAACGAAGGTCACCGGTCCAGGCCATACGGAGAAGATGGCTTCACGCTGGGCCGGGGTAAGCATGGAATCATCAATGTAAGGTTTAAGCTGCTCATAATTGGCCGCGATTAAAATCAGCCCTTTTTCGACAGGCCGTTGCTTAAGTGCCAGCAATCGGCCAACGGCCGTCTCACTGTCAGGATCGCAACCGACCCCAAAAACAGCTTCAGTTGGATAAGCGATGACTTCTTCTTTTTTCAGTACGTCCACTGCATACGCAATGGAACCTGATGGCAGGTTATTATTCACTGTTTTGATCCGCCGGAACCGGCTTTCCACATTGTTTACTGGCGCAGAAGCGTTTAATGCCTTGCGCGGTTTTCTTCTCGATGAGTAGCGGATAATGGCAATGCTCGCAGATACCCGCTACCGGTTTGAAATTGATAACGAACTGGCAGTCAGGGTAACGATCGCAGGAATGGAAAGTCTTACCAAAACGAGAACGACGCTGTACCAGTTGACCACGTTGGCACTGAGGACAGGCAATAGCCGTTTCATCTGGCTTATCAATTTGTTCTGTATGCTCACATTCCGGATAACGGCTACAGCCAATAAACATACCGAACCGCCCCTGACGCAACGCTAATTCACCACCACAGGCAGGACATAACTGCCCCTCCAGAATTTTGACGATATGTCCATCCGCCTGGCTTTTAAGAGGACGGACATAATCACATTCCGGATAGTGTGAACAACCGAGAAACGGACCGTGTTTCCCGGACCGAATAACAAGTTCAGCCCCGCACTGCGGGCAGGGCTCGTTTTTATGCACCGTAAATAGTGCGGATTTGGCCATAACAACTCTTGGTGCTGCACATTTGAATTAATGCAGCATACCTTCATTCACTTCAAAGAGTAATTCTTCCATTTGCTGATAGGCATTTTCACAACCCGGGATATTAAACAGAACCATCAGGATCACCCATTTGAGATCTTCCAGTTCAAATTCTGCCGTATCCAGCGCCATGACGCGCTCTATCACCATTTCTCTCGTTTCGAGGTTTAGCACCTGAATCTGCTCAAGGAATAAGATGAATCCCCGGCAGCTGGCATCCAGCCTTTCACACTCTTCAGCGGTATAGATGCGTACTGACAATGGGTCAGAAGCAAGCTGCATCGGTTCGGCGAGGCCTTCCTGATAATCAGCCAGTTTTTCCAGCCACATCAACGCATTATAGATATCTTCCCGCTCAAACCCCGCATCGGTAAGATCCTGTGTCAATTTGTCCTGATCCACTCGCATTTCTGCTTCGTTATGGATGTAAGTCTCAAACAAATACATCAGTACGTCGAACATGGCATGCCCTCCTTAATCGGACATAGCCGCCGGGTACAGCTGCGATCCACCCTGCTAACTCCAGTTCGAGTAGCTGTGCTACCGTTACTGGCACAGGTTGGCCGGCACGTTCAGCGACAACGTCAACAGGTGTTACCTCATCTCCTACGTTAGCCAGGAGCTTAGGAAATGGCAATGCCACCTTTCCCTGATCTGACGAATAATGTCGCTTTTCGGGATCTTCCTTCAGCCATTGCAACCCATGTTGCAAATTTTCAAGAATATCCCCTACCTCGGTTACAGGCGTTGCGCCCTGCTTTATCAGCCAGTGTGGCCCTTCGCAGCCGGGGTTACCTATCGGACCGGGCAAGGCGAAAACCTCCCGCCCCTGCTCAAGTGCGCACCGGGCCGTGACCAGAGAGCCGCTTCGCACTGCCGCTTCAACGACCAAGACGCCCTGGCTTAACCCGCTGATAATCCGATTACGGCGCGGAAAGTTTGCCGGTCGGGGCTGTGCCGAGAGAGGAAACTCAGACACTATCGCCCCGTCAGATTCAATAATCTGCATCGCCAGAGCCTGATGCCGACGGGGATAAACGCTAAACAGGCCGTTCCCCAGCACGGCCACGCTACGTCCTTTTGCGGACAGCGCAGCGTGATGGGCGACACCGTCAATACCGCAGGCCAACCCACTGGTGATTGTGAAATCGCTTTGTGAAAGCTGTTCGCACAGGATTTTCCCCCACCGCTCACCGTACCATGACGGCGCCCGACTCCCCACCACAGCCAGTTGGACAGTATTAAGTGTCGCTAAGTTACCTTTTACACATAATGCCCCAGGATAATCGGGAATCGTTCGCAGCAAAGGGGGATAAAAGGGATGGTTTGCCGTCAACAAATGATTTCCCGGCATTTCAAGCCACTTAAGGCTTCGCTCCAGTTCACTTTCCTCTAAGGCAAAGAACCGGCTAGCCTGTTTTGCTGACAGCCCGGCGTCTATGACAGCAGGAACATCTATATTTGTCTGCTTGTGCAACCGTGCAGCGGCTTCCAGCATCCCATCACCACACAGAGAACCCGTGTGGATAAGCCGTAACCATATCTCGGTAGACGTCATCCTTTCCCCCTGCCATAAGCGGCCTGCGCAATCATTGCGATTGGTCACTGATGCTGTCAATCGACCGGGGATTTGTCTAGAATAGAAGTAATATTCTTATCAACTCCTGAACACGACTCTGGAAATTTATGGCAGTTTTGCAAGTGTTACATATTCCGGACGAGCGCCTTCGCATCGTCGCTGAACCGGTTAAAGAAGTGAATGCAGAAATTCAGCGTATCGTCGATGATATGTTCGATACCATGTACGCTGAAGAAGGCATTGGCCTGGCGGCGACCCAGGTAGACATTCACAAGCGTATTATCGTGATCGACGTTTCTGAAAATCGCGATGAGCGTCTGGTGCTGATTAACCCTGAGTTGCTTGAAAAGAGCGGCGAAACGGGTATCGAGGAAGGCTGTTTGTCCATTCCTGAACAGCGCGCTTTGGTGCCACGTGCCGAAAAAGTGAAAATTCGCGCCCTGGATCGTGACGGTAATCCGTTCGAACTGGAAGCAGACGACCTGCTGGCGATTTGTATTCAGCATGAGATGGATCATCTGGTCGGTAAACTGTTTATCGATTACCTCTCGCCGCTGAAACAGCAGCGTATTCGTCAGAAAGTAGAGAAACTGGATCGTTTGCGCTCTCGCGCATAACGTCCCCCCGGATACAAGGATCATCGTGTCTAAAACACTACGTATTATCTTCGCGGGAACCCCTGATTTTGCAGCGCGTCATCTTGACGCGCTGTTATCTTCTGGTCACCAGGTTGTTGGCGTCTTTACCCAGCCGGACCGCCCGGCAGGTCGCGGTAAAAAACTGATGCCGAGCCCCGTAAAGGTGCTGGCAGAAGAGCATGGGCTACCCGTTTTCCAGCCCGCCTCCTTACGCCCTCAGGAAAACCAGCAGCTGGTTGCTGACCTGAATGCCGACGTAATGGTGGTGGTGGCGTATGGTTTAATTCTGCCAAAAGCCGTGCTTGATATGCCTCGCCTGGGCTGTATCAACGTGCATGGTTCCCTGCTCCCGCGTTGGCGTGGTGCGGCACCTATACAGCGCTCCCTGTGGGCGGGTGATGCTGAAACCGGCGTGACAATCATGAAGATGGATGTAGGTTTAGACACGGGCGACATGCTGTATAAGTTGACGTGTCCCATTACGGCAGAAGATACCAGCGCTACGCTGTATGACAAGCTGGCAGATCTCGGCCCACAAGGGCTCATTAAGACCTTACAGCAGCTTGCTGACAATACGGCGAAGCCTGAGGTTCAGGATGAGTCTCTCGTCACCTACGCCGAAAAACTGAGCAAAGAAGAAGCCCGGATCGACTGGTCTCTCTCCGCCGCTCAACTTGAACGCTGCATCCGCGCCTTCAATCCATGGCCAATGAGCTGGCTGATGATTGATGAGCAGCCCGTGAAAGTCTGGAAAGCGTCAGTGATAAACAGCGTCACAGCAGCTGAACCCGGTACGATTATCGACGCCAGCAAGAACGGAATTCAGGTTGCGACTGCAGAAGGGATCCTGAATCTTGAGTCGTTACAACCGGCCGGTAAGAAAGCCATGAGTGCACAGGATCTGTTAAATTCCCGTCGCGAATGGTTTATACCGGGCAATCGCCTTGC
>NZ_JTLF01000210.1:0-5784 GCF_000798855.1 Enterobacter sp. ZOR0014
CCTTTCGTTGTGCATAATCCCTGGCATGCCATATTCACGTCCTTTTTCTATTAAGCCTGCAAAAAATGCATATTTAGCGGGTGAAAAAATGAGAACCTGCGAACACTTTATGATCGGAACACTGGCAGAGCACACGGTCCTGATCCTTTACAAGAAGTATGCCATTACTGACAATACTCACGGCAGTTGCCTGAATGGGAAATGTTCCTTTGCAAACAGTACAGATGGCTTTATCATTATTTTGCGCCACCTGTTTTCCCTCACTGAAATAATTTGCAGTTGCAGAAATTATTTTTCCATTACTCGTCCTGTCTCCCAGGACAGCTAATTTTATAGTCATCTCTATTCCTCACATATTAGCTAAGCATCACCACGGCCCCTTGCTGTTGGGCGGCAGAAATGACCCCAGGTTTGCAGCCAGAAGATAACGAAAGCGTTGAATTTAAAGTTTCCGCAGACTGTTGTTGAACAGCAATACATTTCAACGTTACGTTTTTGCCAGTACCCACTTCCACCCCTGCATCACTTAACCGTATAAATGACCCTCCGCAAACCAAAACGATTTCTTTCTTAGCTGAGATAACAATACTATTCTCTGAACTGGCGACAGAAAGCTTTTCTTTAGCAAATAAATTCAACGCGTCCGATTGTGCCTGAATATCGACTTTGCCCTCGGAGGCATACATCTTTATTCCCAATTTGTGTGCGAATAAGCTCAGAATATCGCCCACTGCGAGAGTAAATTTTTTGGCTATGCTAATGTCAGTATTTTGACCAGCAGTAACAATTATATTTTCCCCCGCCGAGACTTGTACACTTGCTGGGGTGACCTGCGCAATTCCAGAAGGGGCAGACAGAAGTAACGCTTGCTGCTTAAGATCACTAAGCGTTTGATTCATTAATGTTGTCTGCTTCTCAAGGTCGGCTAATTCCGCCTGAGCTGCCTGAGCTGCGTGACGTAATCCAGAAGTCACCTCTCTTGCAGCATCAAGTTCTTTGAGCGCAGCCTGCATTTCGCGCTGTAGCCCCTGCGCTTTCGCCTGACCGTCCGCCGAGATAAAAATCCCTTTCTGCGCCCGGATGGCGCCCCAGCTGTCCGTCCGGAGCTCAAAACCCTCACCGCGCGGTTGTTTTTCAGCATCCACTAAATGCCCGAGGTTCAGCTGGCTCTTGCCGCCGTACTCCGTGCTGACCTTGATGTGCTCTTTCCCGCGCTCGTCATCGAGGCGGATTTTATTGTTCGCCGGGGTACGCAGCACGTTACGCTTATAGTTGCGGATGGTGACGTGGTCCCCGTGCGCCGAGTCGTGCAGCACGCCGGTAATGTACGGGCGGTCCGGGTTACCATCCTCAAAACCAATCGCCACTTCGGTACCCGCCAGCAGCGGCAGATGCAGGCCATAAGTGTCGCCTGCATACGGGCGGGACTGGCGCACCCACAGGCTCTCGAACCCGGTCTCCCAGTTATCACGGTCAAACAGCATATTGACGCGATAGCGGCCGTCCTTATCAATATGGCCGTAGGTGTCATTTTCAGTGGTGCTGGTGACGCGGGCCGGCAGGGTACCCGCCATCACCGGACGCGGGCCCGGCTCCGGGCGGAAGCTGAAATCTGCACTGTCCGGAATACCGTCAAAATGAATGCAAAAATCTTCATCCCGCCGCGCATGGCTGCGCATCGCCGTGATGACCACACCTCGGGCAAACACCTCTGCCACTTCATACCCGCCGGTGACCTTCAGCACCTGGCCGGGAGAGAGCGCCGGGCTGCTGGTGATGGCCCGGGTCTGCGTCTGACCATTCAGGTAGCGCTCATGCCGGATTCGGGCATAAAACGCCCCGGACTCGGGTGCCGGATGACGCTCATACGCGATGCCCGACGTCAGATAATTGTCGGCATAGTGGTACGCTTCCCCGTAAGTGGTCGTATCCCCGCGGGTCACATCCACCTGCGCGTTCATGTCCTGCGTGGCCTGCCGATAGTTGTAATCCCGGGTGCTGACCTGCTTCTGCACCACGCTGTGATGGCACTCCATCCCCCACACCGCGTCCACGCCCTGCGAGTGCTGCCCTGAAGGCGGGACCGACGGCAGGGTCAGGCCTTTCTCATACCCCTGCTGACCGTCGTAAAACTCCACCACGTCGATGTTCAGGCGCGTGTCGGTGGTGAAGCGGAACCAGATACCCACCTCACCCAGCAGGCGGGTAATAAAGTGCAGGTCGTTCTCGCCGTACTGCATCACCTGCTCGCGGCGCGGGTACTCTCTGGTCAGCGAGAACAGAAAATCCTGGCCGCGCATGCCGTGACGCTCGCGCAGGATTTTTTCCACGATTTGCGGGACCGACATGTCCTGGTAAATCGCGTTCTGGTGCGAACGGTCCAGCAGCGCCAGGCGTGGCCGCAGCGTCAGGGCGTAATGCGTTTCATCCCTGGACGTGCCGAGCCGCTCAAAACCGGTCACCACGCCCTGAATCACCCGCAGCGGCTGCTGTATTTTGATGCCGTAACCCTGGTCAACCGGGGCCTGCAGCGTCAGCGAGCCGGATTTCATCAGCATCATCTCTTTGCTGATGCCGTGGTCGCGGCTGGTGAATTCAATGCGGTAGCGGAACGGTCGGCTCAGGGCTTCGTCGCCGTCAAAGGCCAGCACGTCGGGTTCTGCCTCACAGCCTTTCACCGCCAGAAGGTGGTGGTTGTGGCTGTATCTGATCGGTGGAGTGGTGCTCATACGCAGTCTCCCTGTAGCCAGTCAAACGCCAGGCCGATCCCCTCCTCTTCGCTCCAGCTGAGGCAAAGCGACTTTGGCTTTTGTTTTGCGGCCATGTGAGAGAGCAACTGCTGACTCAGCACCGGCAAAATCTGTTGATTCAGCAGACTGTCGACGTTGCGCGCGCCCGTATCCGGCAGCAGGCAGGCTGCCGTCAGCGCGTCGTAAAGGCTCTCATCGATATGTGTGGCCAGACCATAGTGACGGTCTAAACGCCTGCTCACCTGCGACAGCTTCATTTCAACAATGGTGCGCATAGCTATCTCGTTGAGCGGTCGGTAAATCACGGTCTGGAAGCGGGCCAGGAGTGCCGGCTGGAAGTGGTCGCGTAATATCGGGCGCAGCAGTTCGTGCAGGTCGCCTTCGGTGGCGTCTGGCTGTTCTTCCAGCAACTGCATCAGGTGGTCACTGCCGAGGTTGGAGGTCATCAGAATAACGGTATTGCGGAAGTCGATTTCACGACCTTCCCCATCACGCATAAAGCCGCGATCGAAGACCTGATAGAACACATTCATGACATCGCGGTGGGCTTTTTCCACTTCATCCAGTAGCACCACGCTATATGGTCGTTTTCGCACGGCTTCGGTCAGAATACCGCCCTGACCGTACCCGACATAGCCCGGCGGCGAGCCTTTCAGCTGCGAAACCGTATGCGGCTCCTGGTATTCAGAAAGGTTAATCGTGATGAGTGACTTCTCGCCGCCATACATGACATCGGCCAGCGCAAGCGCGGTTTCAGTTTTCCCGACACCACTCGGCCCCACCAGCAGGAATACGCCCTGCGGGCCGTTCTCGGACGTGAGGCCCGTTTTTGCTGCGCGCAGACGCTGAGCGAGGGCCTTAAGCGCCGTATCCTGCCCGACCACGCGCTTCCCTATTTCATTTTCCAGCGTCAGCAGTTCGGTTTGCTCATCTTTCATCAACGATGACAACGGCACACCTGTCCAGTCGGCTATCACGTTGGCTACGGTGCGTACATCCACATCCAGAGAGAGCAGCGGGTTACCGCGCTGCATCTCGTTAAGCTCCTGATGCAGCTGGTGAGTCTCGCTCTGGCGCGAGATATCCTGACGGCTTTCGAGCAGTTGAGCGGTCAGCTTCAGTTCCTGACCGTACTGGCTTTCGAGTTCATCGAGCGCCACTATCAGGTTTACCTCTTCCTGCTCTATCGCGCTCAGACGTCCAGCATGACTCTGATTGCCAATCGCGATATCTTCCAGCAGCGCCTGCGTCTCCATGTTGAGTGCGGTGATAGATGCGCGATAACGAATAAGCTGCTCCGGAACCGTGTCGATGCTCATGCGTACGCGGGCGGCAGCGGTATCCAACAGATCCACCGCTTTATCAGGAAGTTGACGTCCCGTCAGATAACGGCGCGACAGGGTAACTGCGGCACGAACCGCATCATCGGTAATGTGCACGTGGTGATGTTCGGCATAGCGGGATTTCAGGCCCCGCAGCATCAGGCAGGCGGTATCGTCATCCGGCTCATCGACTTTTACCATCTGGAAGCGGCGCTCCAGGGCTGCATCGCGCTCAAAGTATTGTTTGTATTCAGACCAGGTGGTGGCCGCAATTGTCCGCAGTTCACCACGCGCCAGCGCGGGCTTCAGCAGGTTGGCTGCATCCGCGCCACCGGCCTGGTTGCCAGCACCGATGATGGTATGCGCTTCGTCGATAAACAGCAGAACGGGTGCCGGGGACTGCTGTACTGCATCAATAACGTTTTTCAGACGCTGTTCAAACTCCCCCTTCACACCCGCGCCCGCCTGCAGCAGGCCGAGGTCAAGCGTACGTAGCACCACGGTTTTGAGCGATTCCGGCACATTGCCTTCGGCAATTCTGAGCGCCAGGCCTTCAACCAGTGCGGTTTTGCCCACGCCCGGCTCGCCAACCAGAATCGGGTTGTTTTTGCGTCGACGGGAGAGAATGTCCACCATCTGACGAATTTCGGTGTCACGACCAAACACCGGATCGATTTTGCCTTCTTTCGCCTTCGCAGTGACATCAAGGGTGAATTTATCCAGCGCATTCTGCAACGCAGGGTTGAGTTCTCCCTCTTTTACTTCTGCCCCCACAGGGCGCCCGACGAACTCGACTTCTCCACCATGACTTTGCGCCAGTTCCGCTTCCTGCTGCACTTCCGGACGTTCATCTGACTGCGCATCAAACAACGGTCGAAGACGCTCAAGCTGACTCTGGCCCAGGGTCAGCAAAGGCCACAGACCGTTGCAGCGCACCAGGTTTTGTTTCTCAACCAGTGCCATCAGTAAATGCACACTGCGGATATGTTCTTCACCCGCCAGTGAGGCTATCAGCCAGGCTTGCTGCATCAGAGACTGGATGTTTTCTGAAAGCTGCGGCCGGTGGCGTACCGAGCGCGGCTGTTTATCCAGCCAGCCCAGTAAATCCTGCCAGATGCCGTCCATATCCCATTCGTAGCGGCGAGCCAGCACCGTCAGGTCACCTTCCCCCTGCTCCAGCAGCTTCAGCAGCCAGTGCTCCGGCAGAATTTCTGCATGTGCGCGAGTCTGGCAGAGCGAAGCTGCACCTTCCATTGCCCGCGCGCAGTATGGATTAAGACGTCGAAGGAGGATTGCCGGGTTTTCCATATTGGTTTTACTCACTGTTGTGGACCTTTCGGACACGCTACCGCCCCTGGCCGTTACCGAGGCCCATAAGGTCTGTTTCCGGGATGTGATGTTTTCTTTGCTCAGCGCCCGCAGCGGCAGACGTTCAGCAAAGAGAAAAGCGGACAGGAAAACCTGCCCGCTTGCGACTTACGCAGTAGCGCGTTCGTTCCAGGAATCGGAATGAATGATGTTGCCGTCTTTGTAGGTCCAGGTGATTTTTTCGTAACGCAGTTCAACGCGCTCAAGGTGGTTGTGCTTCTCTTTAGAAGGATCCTTAACGTCATACATTTCAGGATTCACCTTCACCACCTTCACGTTTTCCAGTTTGGTGTTGAAATACTCCACTTCCTGGCCCGCGTCGTTGATTTTGTACCACTTGAATT
>NZ_JTLF01000011.1:0-7959 GCF_000798855.1 Enterobacter sp. ZOR0014
TTATTACAATCAGCAATCATTACCGAAAAAATAAAAAACGGGGCAATGAAATTGCCCCGTAATATAGCCCAGACGATTGAATACGCCTACTGCTGGTAATGTTATATGCGCTTATTTTGACCAGTAAGCGGCTTTTGCTTTCTGCAGCTTTTCATAGGCCTTGAGCAGCGACTGATGCGCCGGGAAGGCTTTCAGATCGCTGTCCACGGCCTGCAGACCGTAGAATGGCTCTTCACCGCTGAGCGCCGCGCTGGCGGCTTCAACCGCTTCAGCACCGTACATACGCACGAAAGCGTTCAGGTACTGCAGTGGCTCGCGATCCTCTTCCTGCGAAAGCAGCAGCAGGGTTTGCAGGCAACGGTAATAGTTGGTGCGCTCGGCAGAGAAGACCGACTGGTTGAATTCCATCGTCCATTCCGTCCAGGCCAGGGCCTGATCCAGATCGCCGCCAGCCAGCGCCAGCATCGCTTTCAGTTCCCCGATACGCAGGGTATACCAGCCGTTGTCTTTACCCGTCGCCAGGCCCAGCAGTTCACGCACGCGAGTGAAATCATCGTGACCTTCTTCGTCCAGTTGGGCGATCAGGTTCAGATAATCTTCTTTTTCCCACTCGCTGCCTGGCAGAGCAAGCAGGGTTTCGCGCAGGTGCGCGCCCATGCTGTTGTTCGCCAGCCACAGATCTTCAGCAGGGTAGATGTCGGACATGCCCGGCACAATGATGCGGCATGCGTAAACGCCCAGGTGTTCGTAGTCGGCAATGTAGACTTCCTGATCTTCGGCGTTAAAGATGGCCATCAGCGTGGCGAACTCTTCTTCCGTGGTGCCGGCAAAGCTCCAGTCTACGAACGGATAGTCTGCGTCCTGCTTGAACATATCCCAGGAGATCAGGCCGCTGGAATCGATGAAGTGGGTTTCGAGGTTGGTATGCTCCGCCACTTCTTCATCGTCAAAGGTTGGCGGGGTGAAGACGTCGAGATCTTTCAGGCTACGGCCTTGCAGCAGTTCGGTGACGGTACGCTCCAGCGCCACGCCGAAGTCAGGGTGCGCGCCGAAGGAGGCGAAGCAGGTGCCGTTTTCTGGGTTAAACAGCACCACGCAGATCACCGGATATTTACCGCCCAGTGAGCCATCGTAGGCGAAGATTGGGAAACCTTCCGCTTCGAGTTTGGCGATGGACTCCACCACGCCCGGGTAGCGCGCCAGCACGTCGGCCGGAATTTCAGGCAGGCTGATAGATTCGGCAATAATGCGGTTTTTAATGTGACGCTCGAACACTTCTGACAAGCCCTGAACGCGCGCTTCGTTGCGGGTGTTACCGGCGGACATGCCGTTAGACACATACAGGTTGCCGACGATGTTCATCGGAATATACACGGTCTGCTCGTCAGACTGGCGGGTGAACGGCAGGGCGCAGATACCACGATCTTCGTTACCAGACTGCAGATCGATCAGCATGCTGGCGGTCAGTTCGTTTTCTGGATCGTAGAACGCACGCAGGCGGGCGTCGAGAATACCTTCCGGCAGTTCATCGTCTTCGGTCAGCGGGAACCATTTTTCGTTCGGATAGTGAACGAATGGGCCGTTAGCGATGGTTTCGCCCAACCAGAAGTCAGCGAAGAAATAGTTGGTGGACAGACGCTCAAAATACTCACCCAGCGCGGAGGCCAGTGCCGCTTTTTTAGTCGCGCCTTTCCCGTTGGTAAAGCACAGGGCACACTCTTTGTCGCGAATATGGACGGACCAGACATGGGGCACCGGATTGAGCCAGGAGGCTTCTTCGATGTTAAAACCCAGGTCGGTCAGTTTCTGCTGGAAGCGAGCGATGGAATCTTCCAGAGCGGCGTCTTTGCCGGGGATAAACGTTTGAGTCATGGCGTTCACTTTTATCGTACGTAAAGCGCGCAATGATACGGGTTTTGCGTGACGGGTGCTATCTTCGGCGAAAATAAAAGGCTGGGCTATGCTTAGTGGCAGTAACTGACTGTTAAGGCATAGAAAAATGAAAGCATTTGATCTCCAGCGGATGGCGTTTGATAAAGTTCCCCCCGAGTTTTTAGGCGAAGTGGCTTTGCGGAGCCTGTATACCTTCGTTCTTGTCTTTCTGTTTCTTAAGATTACTGGCCGTCGCGGTGTGCGGCAGATGTCGCTTTTTGAGGTGTTAATCATCCTCACGCTGGGGTCAGCGGCGGGGGATGTCGCCTTTTATGACGATGTGCCGATGGTGCCGGTCTTTATCGTCTTTGTCTCGCTGGCGCTGCTGTACCGCCTTGTGATGTGGCTGATGTCGAAGAGCGAAAAGCTGGAAGATCTGCTGGAAGGGAAGCCTGTGGTGATTGTCGAAGACGGACAGTTGGCCTGGGAAAATGTGCAAAGTGCCAATATGACCGAGTTCGAATTTTTTATGGAATTGCGTCTGAACAGCGTGGAACAACTCGGACAGGTGCGTCTGGCCATTATGGAAACGAACGGTCAAATCAGTGTGTATTACTATCATGATGACGAGGTGAAGCCGGGGTTATGCATCCTGCCGGATATGCTCATTGAGCGATACAAAATCGTCCCCGATGCGGGCGAGTATGCCTGTATAAAATGTAGTCATGTGGTGGTGATGAAGGCAGGCGATCATCAATTATGCCCTCGCTGTACGAATCCAGAATGGACGAAGGTTAGCAGGGCTAAACGGATCACCTGACAGCCATTTTGTCGGTTTTGTCCTGGCGAGGCGGCAGATTGTTTTGTGTGATGTGAGCCACATTTCACGGGTCATAAGTTTTAGACATTGCGGCGCGTGTCACTGAATGATAAAACCGATATCCACAGTTATAACTTATGGCTTTTAGCGTGGTGAGGGGAAATGGCTCAAGTCTTTAATTTCAGTTCAGGTCCGGCGATGTTACCGGCAGACGTGCTTAAACAGGCTCAACAGGAACTTTGTGACTGGAACGGTCTCGGTACGTCGGTGATGGAAATCAGCCACCGTGGTAAAGAGTTTATTCAGGTGGCGGAAGAGGCAGAAAAGGATTTTCGCGATCTGCTGAATATTCCCTCGAACTACAAAGTATTGTTCTGTCACGGCGGCGGACGCGGCCAGTTTGCTGGCGTACCGCTGAATATCCTTGGCGATAAAACGACGGCTGACTACGTTGATGCGGGCTACTGGGCGGCAAGCGCCGTTAAAGAAGCGCACAAATACTGCACGCCGAACGTTATCGACGCCAAAGTGACCGTTGACGGTCTGCGCGCCGTGAAGCCCATGAGCGAATGGCAGCTTTCTGATAACGCAGCCTATCTCCACTACTGCCCGAACGAAACTATCGACGGGATTGCCATCGACGAGACGCCAAACTTCGCCAGCGATGTTGTGGTTGCCGCCGACTTCTCCTCCACCATTCTTTCTGCCCCGATTGATGTCAGCCGCTACGGCGTTATCTATGCAGGCGCACAGAAAAATATCGGTCCTGCGGGCCTGACAATCGTCATTGTACGTGAAGATCTCCTGGGGAAAGCCCATAAGTCTTGCCCGTCAATTCTCGACTACACCGTGCTGAACGATAACGACTCCATGTTCAACACGCCACCGACGTTTGCCTGGTACCTTTCGGGCCTGGTCTTCAAATGGCTGAAGCAAAACGGCGGTGTGGCGCAGATGGACAAGGTCAATCAGCAGAAAGCTGAACTGCTGTACGGCGTGATCGACAAAAGCGATTTCTACCGTAACGATGTGGCGAAAGCTAACCGCTCCCGCATGAACGTGCCGTTCCAGCTGGCAGACAGCAACCTGGACAACGTGTTCCTGAAAGAGTCCTTCGCGGCAGGTCTGCACGCGCTGAAAGGTCATCGTGTGGTGGGGGGGATGCGTGCCTCTATTTATAACGCGATGCCGCTGGAAGGCGTTAAAGCCCTGACTGATTTCATGATCGATTTCGAACGTCGTCACGGTTAATTTGCTGTTTTTCACCCCCGCAGCGTCCCTGCGGGGTTTTTATTATGTTGAGTTGAGAGTTAAGTTTCATGGAATCCCTGACGTTACAACCTATCGCGCGGGTAGATGGCACCATCAATCTGCCTGGTTCAAAAAGTGTCTCGAACCGCGCTCTGCTGCTGGCAGCTCTGGCAAACGGCACCACCGTCCTTACAAACCTGCTGGACAGCGATGACGTACGCCACATGCTCAATGCGCTGAAAGCGTTGGGTGTTCATTACACTCTCTCTGACGATCGTACCCGCTGTGAAGTGACCGGCAACGGCGGCGCGCTGCGTTCGGGTGAAGAGCTCGAGCTGTTTCTGGGCAACGCGGGTACCGCGATGCGTCCATTGGCGGCGGCGCTGTGTCTGGGCACCAATAACATCGTGCTGACCGGCGAGCCGCGCATGAAAGAGCGTCCGATCGGCCATCTGGTCGATGCCCTGCGTCAGGGTGGCGCGCAGATTGAGTATCTTGAGCAGGAAAATTATCCGCCACTGCGTCTGCGCGGGGGCTTTAGCGGCGGTGACGTCGAGGTGGACGGTAGCGTTTCCAGCCAGTTCCTGACGGCCCTGCTGATGACCGCGCCGCTGGCACCGCAGGATACGGTTATCTCGATTAAAGGTGAGCTGGTCTCCAGACCGTACATTGATATCACGCTGCACCTGATGAAAACCTTCGGCGTCGAGGTCGAAAACCAGTCTTATCAGCGTTTTGTGGTGCGTGGGGCGCAGCAGTATCAGTCTCCGGGCAATTACCTGGTTGAAGGCGATGCGTCATCGGCCTCTTACTTCCTGGCTGCGGGCGCGATCAAAGGCGGCACCGTGAAGGTGACCGGGATTGGCCGCAACAGCGTGCAGGGCGACATCCGTTTTGCCGACGTGCTGGAGAAAATGGGCGCCACTGTCACCTGGGGCGATGATTTCATCTCCTGTACCCGCGGCGAGCTGAATGCCATTGATATGGACATGAACCACATTCCGGATGCGGCGATGACCATTGCCACGGCTGCGCTGTTTGCCAAAGGCACCACCACGCTGCGTAACATATACAACTGGCGCGTGAAAGAGACTGACCGTCTGTACGCGATGGCGACCGAGCTGCGTAAAGTGGGCGCTGAGGTGGAAGAGGGCGAAGACTACATTCGCGTCACCCCTCCGGCAAAACTGCAGTTCGCAGAAATTGGCACCTACAACGATCACCGTATGGCGATGTGCTTCTCGCTGGTGGCGCTGTCCGACACGCCTGTGACCATTCTTGACCCGAAATGTACGGCGAAAACCTTCCCGGACTACTTCGAGCAGCTGGCGCGCATCAGTACGCTGGCCTGATAGCGTTATGCCGCATCCTTTGATGCGGCATTTCCTTACGCTTCCTGACGAACACTTCCGCTCATTTCTTCTACACTCTGCTTCAATCATTCCGTAATTTGCACGCAAAGGTAACAGTTGCGCACGTTGGCGCGTATAATGCGCGGCGTTTATGTTAACGGTATGCCTTATTTAAGGAGAAAAAGATGACGGCAGTTGCCCCGGTAATCACCATTGATGGGCCGAGTGGCGCAGGGAAAGGTACCCTGTGCAAAGCGATGGCGGAAGCATTGCAATGGCATCTTTTAGATTCGGGCGCAATCTATCGCGTGCTGGCGCTGGCTGCGCTGCATCATCATGTCGATGTCGCCTCTGAAGAAGCGCTGGTACCGCTGGCTGCGCACCTGGATGTCCGTTTTGTGTCTACCGATGGCAACCTGGAAGTGATCCTTGAAGGGGAAGACGTGAGCGGTGAAATCCGTACGCAGGAAGTGGCGAATGCGGCCTCCCAGGTTGCGGCCTTCCCGCGTGTGCGCGAGGCGCTGTTACGTCGCCAGCGTGCGTTCCGCGAAGCCCCAGGGTTGATCGCCGACGGACGCGATATGGGCACCGTGGTATTCCCTGATGCGCCTGTAAAAATTTTCCTTGACGCCTCTTCAGAAGAACGTGCTCAACGCCGCATGCTTCAGTTGCAGGAGAAGGGGTTTAGTGTTAACTTTGATCGCCTTTTATCCGAGATAAAAGAGCGCGATGATCGCGATCGTAACCGCGCTGTCGCGCCACTTGTTCCTGCAGAAGATGCATTAGTTCTGGATTCAACCAGTTTAACTATTGAGCAAGTGATTGAAAAAGCGCTACAATATGCGCGCCAAAAACTGGCACTCGCGTAAACGCGACCGATTTAGCAGTACCCCCGCTGCAATGGATTGACGGCGGGTATGTGAAACAACCCCATCCGGCACGGAGCCAGGTGGACGTTAATATTAACCTGAAGATTAAACATGACTGAATCTTTTGCTCAACTGTTTGAAGAATCCTTAAAAGAAATCGAAACCCGTCCGGGTTCCATCGTTCGTGGTGTTGTTGTTGCTATCGACAAAGACGTAGTACTGGTTGACGCCGGTCTGAAATCTGAGTCCGCCATCCCGGCAGAGCAGTTCAAAAACGCCCAGGGCGAGCTGGAAATCCAGGTTGGTGACGAAGTTGACGTTGCGCTGGACGCAGTAGAAGACGGCTTCGGTGAAACCCTGCTTTCTCGTGAGAAAGCTAAACGTCACGAAGCATGGATCACCCTGGAAAAAGCTTACGAAGAAGCTGAAACTGTGGTCGGTGTTATCAACGGCAAAGTTAAAGGTGGCTTCACTGTTGAGCTGAATGGTATTCGTGCGTTCCTGCCAGGTTCTCTGGTAGACGTTCGTCCAGTCCGTGACACCCTGCACCTGGAAGGCAAAGAGCTTGAGTTCAAAGTCATCAAGCTGGACCAGAAGCGTAACAACGTTGTTGTATCCCGTCGTGCCGTTATCGAATCCGAAAACAGCGCAGAACGCGATCAGCTGCTGGAAAACCTGCAGGAAGGCATGGAAGTCAAAGGTATCGTTAAGAACCTCACTGACTACGGCGCATTCGTTGACCTGGGCGGCGTTGATGGCCTGCTGCACATCACCGACATGGCGTGGAAACGCGTTAAGCACCCAAGCGAAATCGTGAACGTGGGCGACGAAATCACTGTTAAAGTGCTGAAGTTCGACCGCGAGCGTACTCGTGTATCCCTCGGCCTGAAACAGCTGGGCGAAGATCCATGGGTAGCTATCGCTAAGCGTTACCCAGAAGGTACTAAACTGACTGGTCGCGTAACCAACCTGACCGACTACGGCTGCTTCGTTGAAATCGAAGAAGGCGTTGAAGGCCTGGTGCACGTTTCCGAAATGGACTGGACCAACAAAAACATCCACCCATCCAAAGTTGTTAACGTTGGTGATGTAGTGGAAGTGATGGTTCTGGATATCGACGAAGAACGTCGTCGTATCTCCCTGGGCCTGAAACAGTGCAAAAACAACCCATGGCAGCAGTTCGCGGAAACCCACAACAAGGGTGACCGTGTTGAAGGTAAAATCAAGTCTATCACTGACTTCGGTATCTTCATCGGCCTGGACGGCGGCATCGATGGCCTGGTTCACCTGTCTGACATCTCCTGGAACGTTGCAGGCGAAGAAGCAGTTCGTGAATACAAAAAAGGCGACGAAATCGCTGCAGTTGTTCTGCAGGTTGACGCAGAGCGTGAGCGTATCTCTCTGGGCGTTAAACAGCTCGCAGAAGATCCGTTCAACAACTGGGTTGCACTGAACAAGAAAGGCGCAATCGTAAACGGTAAAGTAACTGCAGTTGACGCTAAAGGCGCAACCGTAGAGCTGGCTGACGGCGTTGAAGGTTACCTGCGCGCTTCTGAAGCTTCCCGTGACCGCGTTGAAGATGCCACTCTGGTTCTGAACGTAGGCGACGACGTTGAAGCTAAGTTCACCGGTGTTGACCGTAAGAACCGTGCAATCAGCCTGTCTGTTCGTGCTAAAGACGAAGCTGATGAGAAAGATGCAATCGCAACTGTTAACAAACAGGAAGATGCAAACTTCTCTAACAACGCAATGGCTGAAGCTTTCAAAGCAGCTAAAGGCGAGTAATATCAGGTTC
>NZ_JTLF01000157.1:0-14239 GCF_000798855.1 Enterobacter sp. ZOR0014
GAACATTTCTAAAAATGTTAAATAATAGGTATACGGAACTTTTTTTTTCATATGCCTGACAGACTTCACACTTGTAAGTTTTCAGCTACGTTGTAGACTTTACATCGCCAGGGGTGCTCGGCCTAAGCCGAAGATATCGGTAGATTTATATTTGACCACGCCCCCCGGTGAAGGATTTAACCGTGATTCTCTACTTGAGACATTCATGGCGAATTTTGGATGATAACGAGGCGCAAAAAATGAAAAAGACAGCTATCGCGATTGCAGTGGCACTGGCTGGCTTCGCTACCGTAGCGCAGGCCGCTCCGAAAGATAATACCTGGTATGCAGGTGGTAAACTGGGCTGGTCTCAGTTCCACGACACCGGCTGGTACAACAGCAGCCTGAACAATGATGGCCCTACTCACGAGAGCCAGCTTGGTGCAGGTGCGTTCGGTGGCTATCAGGTTAACCCGTATGTTGGTTTTGAAATGGGTTACGACTGGTTAGGTCGTATGCCATACAAAGGCGACAACGTTAATGGCGCTTTTAAAGCTCAAGGCGTACAGCTGACCGCTAAACTGGGTTACCCAGTAACTGACGATCTGGACGTGTACACCCGTCTGGGTGGTATGGTATGGCGCGCTGACTCCAGCAACAGCATCGCTGGCGACGACCATGACACCGGTGTTTCCCCAGTATTCGCTGGTGGCGTTGAGTGGGCTATGACCCGTGACATCGCTACCCGTCTGGAATACCAGTGGGTTAACAACATCGGCGACGGTGCTACCGTTGGCGTTCGTCCAGACAACGGCATGCTGAGCGTAGGTGTTTCCTACCGTTTCGGCCAGCAGGAAGATGCAGCACCAGTTGTTGCTCCAGCGCCGGCTCCAGCTCCAGAAGTACAGACCAAGCACTTCACTCTGAAGTCTGACGTTCTGTTCAACTTCAACAAAGCGACTCTGAAACCAGAAGGCCAGCAGGCACTGGATCAGCTGTACACCCAGCTGAGCAACCTGGATCCTAAAGACGGTTCCGTAGTGGTTCTGGGCTTCACCGACCGTATCGGTTCTGACGCTTACAACCAGAAACTGTCTGAGAAACGTGCTCAGTCTGTTGTTGATTACCTGATCTCTAAAGGTATCCCAGCTAACAAGATCTCCCCACGTGGTATGGGCGAATCTAACCCAGTTACTGGCAACACCTGTGACAACGTGAAAGCTCGCGCTGCACTGATCGACTGCCTGGCTCCAGATCGTCGCGTAGAGATCGAAGTTAAAGGCGTTAAAGACGTTGTAACTCAGCCAGCGGCATAAGTTATCGTCTTATAAAAAAACCCCGCAATGCGGGGTTTTTTATTATCTGAAGAAAAACACAAATCTACTTTTTGCCCAGCAACGCCTGAAGGTCGTTTTTCAGCGACGACATTTGGTTAGCATACTTCTCTTTATGTTCGGCATCCTCAATCAACTGCACGATGGTTTCCGACAGCGTTTTACCACGCCGTTGCGCCAGCCCAGCCAGACGCTGCCAGACCACGAACTCCAGATCGATTGATTTTTTACGCGTGTGCTGATGCTCAGCATTAAAATGCCGTTTGCGTCGCGCGCGGATCGTTTGCTTCATCCGGTTTAACAACGCGGGATTGATGTGTTTCTCAATCCAGCCGTTAACCTGTACCGGTTCATTCTCGAGGGTCAGCAAAATATCCACGGCTTCTTGTGCAGCGCTGGCTTCGATGTAGCAGGTGATCAGCTCCCCTTCACGGTGCTTTTTGACCAGGTACTTCCATTTCCAGCCGCTTTCGAGATTTTCCAGTTGTTGATATTTCATTGCGATCTCAGTGTTACCACGTAACTCTGTTCAGAATATCAGTTTTTTGGCAATCTGCTGAAAAGAAATCATATCCTGTGAGTCAATGCAGCCATTCCCGCTGTCGAAATACCCAATCCTGCTTGGGTAGATCCCCCCGCTTACGGTATACTCCACGCTTTTACATCTGACTAAAAAACATCAACTTTGACGATTACGAAACTTGCATGGCGTGACCTTGTTCCGGATACCGAGAGCTATCAGGACCTGTTTTCACAGCCCGAACTCGCAACAGAACATCCATTCATCCTTAGCGATACGCAACCCCGTTTGCATTATGCGCTGGAGCAGGCGTTAAGCCCATGGGCGACATCGCCCTTCATGCTGCTGAAAGCCCCCGAAGAGGCGGAATATCTGACGCTTCTCGGGGACGCTATGCGCCAGTTGCGCCCGGAAGCGAACGCGGTCTTTGGCGGCCAGTATCGTATCGCGGGAGATAAGATCGCCTTCGAACCGGCGGACCAGGCCGATGACCGTTTTGCAGCGACAGGTGAAGTCATTACCGCTAACTGGGTCGAGGCTGAACAACTCTTTGGCTGTCTGCGTCAGTTCAATGGTGAGCTTTCACTGCAACCGGGTCTGGTACATCGCGCAAACGGCGGCGTGCTGATCATCTCTCTGCGCACCCTGCTCTCGCAGCCGCTGCTGTGGATGCGCCTGAAAACGATTGTGACCCAGCAACGCTTTGACTGGGTCGGTTACGATGAGTCTCGCCCTCTGCCGGTCTCCGTGCCGTCAATGCCGCTGTCGCTGACCGTCGTGCTGACGGGCGATCGTGAATCGCTGGCTGACTTCCAGGAAATGGAGCCGGAACTGGCTGAGCTGGCGGTTTACAGCGAATACGAAGACAACATCCAGGTAGCCGATGCTGATGACATGGCACAGTGGTGTCAGTGGGTGCTGGCCGTTGCGGAACGCTTTGCATTGCCAATGCCTGCCGCTGACGCGTGGCCGGGTTTGATCCGCGAAGCGGTTCGTTATACCGGTGACCAGGAAACCCTGCCGCTCAGTCCACTCTGGATAGGCAAGCAGCTGCGTGAAGTGGGTGTGATCAGCGGTAAAGGTGCGTTTACTGGCGAACAGCTCACGCAGATGCTGGCGCAGCGTGAGTGGCGCGAAGGCTATCTTGCTGACCGTATGCAGGATGAAATTCTGCTGGAACAAATTCTGGTCGAGACCGAAGGTGAACGCGTCGGCCAGATTAACGCCCTGTCCGTGATTGAATTCCCTGGCCACCCGCGCGCGTTCGGGGAACCCTCACGCATCAGTTGTGTTGTGCATGTTGGCGATGGCGAGTTCACCGATATTGAACGCAAAGCCGAGCTGGGTGGCAACATTCACGCCAAAGGCATGATGATCATGCAGGCGTTTTTGATGTCTGAGCTGCAGCTTGAGCAGCAAATCCCCTTCTCCGCCTCGCTGACGTTTGAACAATCCTATAGCGAAGTGGATGGCGATAGCGCCTCTATGGCGGAGCTCTGCGCCTTGATCAGCGCCCTGGCAGACGTGCCGATCAACCAGAACCTCGCGATCACCGGTTCGGTCGATCAGTTCGGTCGTGCTCAGCCTGTTGGCGGTCTGAACGAAAAAATTGAAGGCTTCTTCTCTATCTGTCAGCAGCGTGGTTTAAACGGCAAACAGGGTGTGATTATTCCAGCACCCAATGTACGCCATTTAAGCCTTAGCCAGGCTATTCTGGACGCGGTTGAGCAGGAACAATTCGCCATCTGGGCCATCGAAGGGATTGAGGATGCACTACCCTTACTGACAAACCTGGTATGGGATGGCGAGGGGCAGACGACCCTGATGCAGACCATCCAGGAGCGAATTGCTCAGGCGACACAGCAAGATGCTCGCCACCGTTATCCATGGCCGTTACGCTGGCTGGGCTGGTTTAATTCAAACTGATCGGACTTGTTCAGCGTACACGTGTTAGCTATCCTGCGTCCTTCACTAAAATAAGGCTTACTGAGAACATGGTAGATAAACGCGAATCCTATACAAAAGAAGATCTTCTTGCCTCTGGTCGCGGTGAACTGTTTGGCGCGAAAGGCCCACAGTTACCGGCCCCGAACATGCTGATGATGGACCGTGTCGTGAAAATGACCGAAACCGGCGGCAACTTCGATAAGGGTTACGTAGAAGCAGAACTCGATATCAACCCGGACCTGTGGTTCTTCGGTTGCCACTTCATTGGCGATCCGGTAATGCCTGGCTGCCTGGGCCTGGATGCCATGTGGCAGCTGGTTGGCTTCTATCTGGGCTGGCTGGGTGGTGAAGGCAAAGGCCGCGCACTGGGCGTGGGCGAAGTGAAATTCACCGGCCAGGTTCTGCCTACAGCGAAGAAAGTGACCTATCGTATTCACTTCAAGCGCATTGTTAACCGTCGCCTGATTATGGGCCTGGCGGATGGCGAAGTGCTGGTAGATGGTCGTCTGATCTATACCGCGAACGACCTGAAAGTTGGCCTGTTCCAGGACACTTCCGCATTCTGATTTTGCGTTAAGCCCTCCCTGAAAGGCGAAACCTCCGCAGTGCGGAGGTTTCTTTCTTTAAAGAGACGTTATCAGGCAATGAGTGCCCTGTCGCCGATGGCTTCTCGCCAGCCTCCAAGCCATTGTGACCTTTGATTTATCGTCTGATAAGGACACATTTCTTTAGAACGTCCAGCGATGCCGGCCTGATAACCACGTTGATGAGCCCGTTCCAGGCGATCTCGTTTCTGTCTCTTCATGCCTCGTTTCCCTCATTCTTTTGTCTGGTGGAAAGAAAACAGTGTCTGCACTAAATGTACAGGCACAGATAACGAATACCCCGAATTCATTGCAGCGTCAATGTTCAAAATTCATACGGGTGTCATATTTGTGAGCTAGCCAGAAGATCATTTGTACAAAAAGTGTGACCCGGCACAAGTAACAACCTGAAGCCAAAACGAAAAAAAAACCGCAATCAGCGACAGGCCAATTGCGGTTTTTGATGATGAATTTTACTTATGGCAGCCGGGAAATCTCCCTGGCGATACTGGCTGACTCCTGCGCCCAACCCTGAGCAAGGACTTTCACCATTTCATCATAGCCATCTTTCTGCTGCTTCAGTTCCAGATGGAAAGGACGCTTAATCAGCTGTCCCTGATGATTCAGCAGCCACTCTCCGCTGATGATAACGGCACCGTCATACCGACCATGGAAGCCCGTTACCGTGACGTTCAGCGTATCCTGATCGCTACCCAGTGGCTGGGAAGCGACAACCCAGCCCGGAAGCTGGCTGCTCAGATTTGCCACCAGCGTATTGCGCAACTGCTGATCCAGCGGGCTGGCCCACAGATTATTGTTGGCGATGGTGTACTGTACATCGCTGGTCTGGTAGACCACCCCATTGCCAGCCAGGTAGTCCGGCACGGCAACTTGCTCAACCCACAGCAGACGGTTGCCTTGCGAAGCGGTACTCTGGGTACCTGCCTGCGCCATCAGCGGTAGCTGATAGTAGCTTTTCGTTTCACTTCCTGAGCTACAGGCCGTAAGTACCATCGCTCCTACAATCGCTAGCCATTTTTTCATTGTTTCGCCCTCTTCGGCTCAGGATCCTTTTTATCTTTCGCTTCAAACACCAGCGCGTTGCTCTTCTCGTTGAGCGTTTTCAGAACCGGCTGCAGTTCGCGCAAGACCTGATCAAGACGCTGCATATCTGCCACCATCTTGTTGTACGCCGCCGAGCCTGGCTGGAAGCCCTGCATACTGCGGTTCAGCTCACGCAGCGTTTTCTGCATATCCTGCGGCAACTGCTGCATGCTCTGGCTTGCAGTGAGCTTATTGATGTTATCCAGCGTGGTTTGCAGGCGTTGCATCGTCGCCTGGCTCTGATGTAACGAACCTGTCGCGGCTTCAATCATTGGGTTCAGCGGCAGATTGTTAATCTTATCCAGCGTTTCCATCAGACGCTGCTGGATCTGAGCCAGTCCGCTGCTCACGGTTGGGATGATTTTATAGCCACCGAATTCACGAATGCCGGTAATCGGCGGTGCTTTCTGATAGAAATCCATATCCACATACAGCGCGCCGGTCACCAGGTTGCCGGTCTTCAACGACCCGCGCAGACCACGTTCCATCAGTTGAGAGATATGCGTGGCAATATCCTGGTTCTCGCCAATCTGGTTGATCAGACGTTCTGGTTCGATACGAATCAGCACCGGAATGCGGTAATCATCATCCAGGACCTGCTGCAGACCAGGCACAAAGAACGGTACTTGCCCAACCGTACCGAGACGAATGCCGCGGAACTCAACCGGCGCTCCCGGCTGCAGGCCACGAACGGAGTCTTTAAAGAACATCAGGAAGTCAACGTGATCGGTGTAGAGCGCATCCTGAATGCTTTTTTGATCGTCAAACAGGCGGAAAGCGGTGTTCTCCGCAACCGGCTGCCCCAGATCAAGACCTTCCGGCACGTCAAAACTTACGCCACCGCCAAACAGCGTTGTCAGGGAGCCCATTTCAACACGCATGCCTGCCGAGGTCAGATCGACCGCGATGCCGCTGTCTTTCCAGAAACGGACATTGCTGGTAACCAGACGATCGTTAGGTGCATTGATGAACAGCTGATAGCTGATGGACCTTTTCTGTGGGTCAAACGTGCTTTTCTCAACCGAACCCACACGATAACCGCGGAACAACACCGGATCGCCCGCCGTGAGCTGACCCGCTTTTTTACTGTCTAAAATCACGCGGATACCTTTTGCATCCGGCGGAGCTAGCGGCGGTGAATCCAGAAGCTGATATTGCCCCGGCTGGTTACCTTTTGTACCCGGCTGGAGTTCAATATAGGCACCTGAAAGCAGCGTTCCTAAGCCGCTGATCCCTTCGCGCCCCACCTGCGGTTTAACCACCCAGAAAACAGAATCGCCATGCAGTAGTTTTTCCATGCCGGCATTCAGGCGCGCCTTGATCTCCACATGGGTTAAATCGTCGGTCAGGGTTGCGCTTTCCACCACGCCCACATCCACGCTGCGGCTTTTGATGGTCGTTTTACCGCCCTCAATCCCCTCGGCATTGGTGGTAATCAGCGTCACTTCCGGTCCCTGATGGCTGTAATGATAAAACAGGATCCAGGCACCGATCAGCGCCGTCACGATGGGGAAAATCCACACCGGTGACCAGTTTTTGACCTTCTGCACTTTCGCCTCTCCACTCTTATTTTCCATGCTCTTACTCTTCCTCATGGCTTGATTCAGGCTCACGATCCCACGATAAACGAGGGTCGAAGGTCATGGCCGCAAACATGGTCATAATCACGACCAGCGCAAACATTAAAGCCCCCATCGCGGGATAAATACTCATCAAACCGCCCATCCGCACCAGCGCAGAGAGAACGGCAATTACAAACACGTCGATCATTGACCAGCGACCAACAAACTCGACCACCTCATAAATCAGATGCATGCGTTCGCTGTCGCGCTTTCCGTGACCTTTTGCATCCCAGCAGAGCCAGGCAATGGCGATCATTTTTAAGGTGGGTACCATAATACTGGCGATGAAAATCACGCCGGCGACCGGATAGGATCCTTCGCCCCAGAGCAGGATCACCCCCGCGAGGATCGTCGAGGGCATTTTGTCACCGAGCAGGTCGGTGATCATAATCGGCAGAATATTGGCGGGAAGATACAGCATGACGGATGTCACCAGCAGCGCCATTGTCCACTGCAGGCTGTTCTTGCGACGGACGTGGCCTTTCGTTTCGCAGCGCGGACACACGTCGAGATCGGCGGGCAGCACGGCGGTACAGCACGGACAGGAACGCAGCCCCTGGCGGATACCCGGCACACCGACCTTCACCGTCTGTGCAAGCGTCGGTGCCGGGGCGATATCGTCCCACGCCCAGCGCCTGTCCACGCACTGGAAGGCGCGCAGCTGCAGGATGCAATACAGGCACCAGGGCACAAAGCTACTGCCAATCCCGACATCGCCATACGCCATCAGCTTCACGAAACTGACCAGTATCCCGGCCAGAAAGATCTCAGCCATCCCCCAGCTTTTGAGCTGGAAAAGGACACGCGCGAGCCGGATTTTCAGTGATGTCGGCATCCTGACGCGGTTGACCAGCAGAAGAATGACCACCAGGCAAAACGCCGGGACTATCTGGACAAACAGCAGAAAAAAGGTGCCGAGGCTGGCGTAATCTTCCGAGAACATCACGCCCGGGATTTCAAGCAGATCCACCTGGCTTGTCATCCCCCCCACCTTCATATAGATGAAGGGGAAGAGATTGGAGAGCAGCAGCATAAATAATGCCGCCAGTGCGTAAGCAGTGGGACGCTGCCTTGGCGCGTCCCACTCGGTCGTCAGCGTTGCGCCGCAACGTGGACACAGGGCTTTATGTCCGTGACCCAGCTCTGGCAACGCCACGAGCATATCGCATTGCGAGCATAATATATGCCTGTCGGCATGGTGCTGGTCACACATATGTTATCCCTGTTTATGCGCCGTTCTTCAGAGACTCAAGGTACTCCCAGCGCTCAAATGCTTCTTCCAGGGCTTTTTCAGCCGCGGACAGTTCAGCCAATACTTTCTGAGTATAGTCATGCGACTGGGTAAAGAATGAGGCATCAGCAACCTGTGCCTGAAGATCTTCAAGCGCCGCCTCCAGCTCTTCCAGACGCTGAGGAAGCCCCTCCAGTTCGCGCTGCAGGTTATAGCTTAGTTTAGCCGAGCTTTTCTTGACTGTTTCTGCTTTTGTTACAGCAGGTTCAGCACTTGTTTTGGACTTTGACTGTTTTTGCGCCAGAGACTGTGACTGCTGCCCTTTTGCATCGTGGTAACCGCCCACATACTGTCCAATTCGCCCTTCCCCTTCGAAGATCCAGCACTCGGTCACGGTATTATCAACGAACTGACGATCGTGGCTGACCAGCATCACGGTTCCCTGGTACCCGTCGATCAGCTCTTCCAGCAATTCCAGCGTTTCGACATCCAGATCGTTCGTCGGTTCATCGAGGATCAGCAGGTTGCTTGGCTTCAGGAACAGACGTGCCAGCAACAGGCGGTTACGTTCCCCGCCGGACAGGGCGCGAACCGGCGTCATCGCACGTTTCGGATGGAACAGGAAGTCCTGCAGGTAACCCAGCACATGGCGCGGCTTACCGTTTACCATGACCTCCTGCTTACCTTCAGCGAGGTTATCCATTACCGTGCGGTCCGGATCCAGCTCCGCGCGGTGCTGGTCGAAGTAGGCCACTTCAAGTTTGGTGCCGCAGTGAATACGGCCGCTGTCAGCCTGCAACTGGCTCAGCATCAGCTTCAGTAATGTGGTTTTGCCGCAGCCGTTCGGGCCAATCAGCGCAATTTTGTCGCCGCGCTGGACCTGAGCAGAGAAATCTTTTACCAGCACTTTGCCGTCAACCTGATAGTTAACGTTTTCCATTTCGAAGACAATCTTGCCGGAGCGGGATGCCTCTTCAACCTGCATTTTGGCGCTGCCCATCACTTCGCGGCGTTCGCTGCGCTCGCGGCGCATCGCTTTCAGGGCACGCACACGGCCTTCGTTACGGGTACGGCGGGCTTTGATGCCCTGGCGGATCCAGACCTCTTCCTGCGCCAGTTTGCGGTCAAACTCAGCATTCTGCAGCTCTTCCACGCGCAGGTTTTCTTCTTTCTCCAGCAGATAGGTATCGTAATCGCCAGGATAAGTGACCAGCTTACCGCGGTCGAGATCGACAATACGGGTCGCCATATTGCGAATAAACGAACGGTCGTGCGAGATAAAGATGATGGTGCCGCTGAAGGTTTTCAGGAACCCTTCCAGCCAGTCAATGGCTTCGATATCCAGGTGGTTCGTCGGTTCGTCCAGCAGCAGCACTTTCGGCCCGCTGACCAGCGCGCGGCCCAGGGCCGCTTTACGCAGCCAGCCGCCGGAGAGCGCAGACAGCTCCATATCCGCTTCCAGACCAAGCTGGGCCAGCACTTCATTAATGCGGTTTTCAAGCTGCCACAGGCCGTGGTGATCGAGCATCTCCTGCACTTTTGCGAGCTCATTGAGATTCTTGTCGCTCGGGTCGGTCATGACCAGATGCGAAATCTCGTGATAGCGCTTCAGGTATTCCGCCTGCTCAGAGATCCCCTCCGCCACGAAGTCGTACACGCTGCCGGTGACATGGCGCGGCGGGTCCTGCTGGAGGCGGGAGACAATCAGATCCTGCTCGTACACGATGCGGCCGTCATCCAGCCCCTGCTCGCGGTTGAGGATTTTCATCAGCGTGGATTTACCCGCGCCGTTACGGCCCACCAGACAGACGCGTTCGTTATCTTCGATATGCAGCTCTGCATTATCGAGAAGCGGTGAGTCACTGAAAGAGAGCCACGCGCCGTGCATACTAATTAAAGACATTTATTATTCCTTTCAGACCGCGGTAATCAACCAGCAGTTATGGATTTGACGGTTACGGGCGAAGTCCTGAGACAGCGTTTTTTGGCTAATTTCTTGTGCTTTCAGTCCCAGGGCTGCTAAACCGTCGTGATCCATACGGAAGCCGCGTTTGTTGTTCGAGAACATAATGGTGCCGCCTTTACGCAACAGGCGCTTCAGGTCGGTCATCAGGCGCAGGTGGTCGCGTTGAACGTCAAAGCTATCCTCCATGCGCTTAGAGTTGGAGAAGGTCGGCGGATCGATAAAGATCAGGTCGAACTGTTCATCAGTATCACGCAGCCAGCCCAGCACGTCGGCCTGCATCAGGCGATGCTGGCGCCCGGTTAAACCGTTCAGACGCAGGTTACGCTCGGCCCACTCCAGGTAGGTACGCGACATATCCACGGTAGTGGTACTGCGCGCGCCGCCGAGGCCGGCATGCACACTCGCGCTGCCGGTATAAGAGAACAGGTTGAGGAAATCTTTCCCCTTGCTCATCTGGCCGAGCATACGGCGGGCGATACGGTGGTCAAGGAACAGACCGGTATCGAGATAGTCGGTCAGGTTAACCCACAGGCGGGCGTTATATTCGCCCACTTCAATGTAGTCACCCTTCTCGCCCATCTTCTGGTACTGGTTTTTGCCCTTCTGACGCTCGCGCGTTTTCAGTACCAGCTTGTTCGGCGCAATGCCCAGCACGGCGATGGTGGCCGCAATCACGTCCAGCATACGCTGACGCGCTTTTTGTGCATCAATGGTTTTTGGCGGAGCATATTCCTGAATGACGACCCAGTCGGCGTAGCGATCAACCGCCACGTTGTACTCCGGCAGGTCGGCATCGTACAGGCGGTAACATTCAATCCCTTCCTGCTTCGCCCACTTCTCGAATTTCTTCAGATTCTTACGCAGACGGTTGGCGTAATCTTCCGCCACGCCGGTTGGCTTACTGTCCGCCGCTTTTTCTGCCAGATGGTAGTTTTTCTGCACACAGTCCAGCGGACCGTTTTTCGCTTTAAACTGGCGATCGGCGCGCAGTTGCAGACAGCTCAACAGCTCCGGCGACGCGCTGAACAGAGACAGATTCCAGCCGCCAAAATAGTCTTTCATATTGCGGCCCAGCAGGCTGTGCAGGGCGATCAGCGCCGGTTCGCTGTCCAGACGCTCACCGTATGGCGGGTTACTGATGACGGTACCGTACGGGCCTTTCGGCAGCGGGTTGGTCAGGTTCGCGACATCTTTCACGTCGAAGGTGACCAGCTCACCGATACCCGCTCGACGGGCGTTGCTTCGCGCACGTTCAATCACGCGCGGGTCGCTGTCCGAACCATAGAAATGCGAGGTGTACTCTGCCAGGCCTTTACGCGCACGGCTCTGCGCGTCATCTTTGACCTCTTTCCAGAGGGCTTCATCATGCTGCGCCCAGCCTTTAAAGCCCCAGTGACCGCGGTGCAGCCCTGGCGCACGGTCGGTAGCCAGCATTGCGGCTTCAATCAGCAGCGTACCGGAACCACACATCGGATCGAGCAGCGGTGTGCCCGGCTGCCAGCCGGAGCGCATCACAATGGCTGCGGCAAGGGTTTCTTTGATCGGCGCCATCCCGGTGCGATCGCGATAGCCACGTAAATGCAGACCCGCGCCGCTCAGATCGAGAGAAATGCTCGCCGTGTCGCCGTTCAGCCAGACGTTGATACGCAGGTCCGGATTTTCGCGATCGACATTAGGGCGTTCCTTATTCTTGCGGGTGAAGCAGTCCACAATGGCGTCTTTCACGCGCAGCGCACCGTACTGACTGTTGCGGATCTCATCGTTCACGCCGTTGAAATGCACCGCAAAGGTGGCATTTGGGGTGAAGATCTCTGTCCAGTCGATCATCTGTACGCCGGTATAGAGGTCAAGGTCGCTATAGACCTTGCACTCCTTCATCGGCAGCATGATGCGCGACGCCAGACGGCTCCACATCAGGCTCTGGTAAATAAGCCGCGTGTCGCCCTCAAAATGGACACCACCCTGAACTACCTGGCACTCTTGCGCACCCAGGGCTTCCAGTTCAGTTTTTAACAGCTCTTCCAGCCCACGGGCCGTACTGGCAAACAGAGAATTCATATCGTCACTTTTACTCTTAGAAAATTGTCGCGCATTATAGCTAATATGGCGTGTATGTCATAAAGTTGAAGGCTTATTTTCATTTGCGGGAGTATGCAGTGGCGACGTTATCCAGGCTTTTTATTCATCCGGTGAAATCCATGCGCGGCATTGGCGTTTCTCACGCACTGGCAGACATGAGCGGATTTGCCTTCGATCGTATTTTTATGGTCACCGAGCCTGACGGTACGTTCATCACCGCGCGCCAGTTCCCGCAGATGGTTCGCTTTACCCCTTCCCCGCTTCATGACGGATTGCATTTGACCGCGCCGGACGGTTCCAGCACGGTGATTCGCTTTGCTGATTTTGCGCCCGTCGACGCGCCAACGGAAGTCTGGGGTAACCATTTTACCGCGCGCATCGCCCCGGAAGAGATTAACCGCTGGCTAAGCGGCTTCTTTTCCCGCGACGTGCAGCTGCGCTGGGTGGGGCCTGAACTGACGCGCCGCGTGAAGCGCCACGATGCCGTTCCGCTTTCCTTCGCCGACGGCTTCCCGTTCCTGCTGACCAACGAGGCATCGCTGCGTGATTTACAAAACCGCTGTAAAGCCAGCGTGCAGATGGAGCAGTTCCGTCCGAACCTGGTGGTAACCGGTGCCGATGCGTGGGAAGAAGACACCTGGAAAACGATCCGCATTGGTAGCGTCATCTTTGATGTCGTCAAGCCGTGCAGCCGCTGTATCTTTACCACCGTGAGTCCGGAAAAAGGGCAAAAGCACCCCTCTGGCGAACCGCTGAAAACGCTGCAATCGTTCCGCACCGCCCAGGATAACGGCGATGTCGATTTCGGCCAGAACCTGATCCCCCGCTCCAGCGGTGTGATCCGCGTGGGCGATGAGGTCGAAATCCTCGCCCGCGGACCTGCGAAAGTGTACGGCGCCGGTCAGGAAGAAGAAAGCGTTGAAGTTGAGACGAACGTCGCCTCTGCCGTGGATATTCACTGGCAGGGCAAAATTATTCGTGGCAACAATCAGCAGGTGCTGCTGGAGCAACTGGAACAGGCCGGTATTCGCGTACCGTATTCTTGTCGTGCGGGAATCTGCGGATGCTGTCGCATCAAGCTGGTAGAGGGAGAAGTGACTGCGCTGAAGAAATCGGCAGTGGGAAACGACGGCACAATTCTGTGCTGTAGCTGCGTACCGAAAACATCCGTACAGCTGGAAGCTTAAACCGCCTGTTCGAGGCTGAAGGAATCGACACGCACCTGTGGCTTCAGCCTGTCATTCATGACTTTGATCGCATCCCCTAACTGCATTACGCGCCCGGCAATCGTCACGCCGGGTTGCGCCAGCAGACAAAGCGCAGCATTTTCGCCCGGCTCCACCACTAACAAACTCACCTCTTCGGCGGTATCGCTCAGATTGACGCTGGCCGCATCACCCGTTGCTGGCGTCCAGTTCATGTCGTGCGGCAGGAAATGCCAGCTTTTCGGCATTTGCGGTTTCAGGAAACGAATCGCCACCAGCGCATTTAATACCAGCTCGGCACGCTGCTCTTTAGAGAGCACCAGATCGCGACATTTTTCTTCAAAGGAGAAATAAAGTGCAGCATCGTCAACGCAAAAGCCCGAGGGTGAAAACGCGTCCGGGGTTAACATTCGGCGGGCAAAACGAGAACGAAACAACATGCCATTGGCTAAATCGAGCATCATACGATCGTGCTCGTCGCAAAAATACCAGCGCCAGTTATCGTCAGGTTTAATTCGCATGTTTCTCTCCCGTCCCCAAACGTCCTGTACTAAAAATGTCCTGATTGTCGCTTCGTTTATAACACCATTAATAAAAGACCAGAATGTCTAAATAAGCAACAGTGACGGAATATAAAACAACCAGGGCTGGAAATAAAGCCCTGGTTC
>NZ_JTLF01000064.1:0-11289 GCF_000798855.1 Enterobacter sp. ZOR0014
TCAAAATTAAGAATTCCTAAGATTCATTATTTTTTATTTAAAACATAGTCTTGTGCGCCATTATGTGCAGGAGGTTTTTAGGCTATCTGGACACTGGTAAGAATGATCTGATTTAATCGCCTCAAGGAATCACAGGCTTTCCTGAAACATGGCTGGGTTAATTACCCCTGTATGAGTGATATGAGCGCTTAAATAACATTCTGACGCACAGTATTGGGTCGGGAATGGATGACTGCATCGATATATATAAGGATATGATTATGAGTAAGTATGTTCTTTCTTCATTTTTGGCTGCAAGCATAATGGCAGCGCTGTCTCTGCCAGCATTTGCCGGAAACGATTCTGGCACGGTGAACTTTGCCGGGAAAGTGGTGGCCGACACCTGTGAAATTAATGTTGATGGCTCCGGTACGACCTCGTCAACCGTCACGTTCCCCGATACCTATGCGTCGGACTTTGGCACTGATGGCGCAGTGGGCACCAGCAAAACGTTTAATATTGAAGTGAAAAAATGTGACCCGCTGGTTGCCAAACTCAACCTCAAATTCAGCGGAACGACAACGGATGCCGCGCATAAACGTCTGAAGAACGACCTCAGCGGCGCCGGTAATGCCACCAACGTTGGCATCATCGTCAGCAATGAAAACGGCACGAAAGACGATGTGGTATTTGATGGCTCCCTGCCTTCGACGGGAACGGATGTGGCTAACGATGCGACGGGAACAAATGCGTCAGTCTTTAACTACATCGCGAAGGTGATTCAGATTGGTGATACTGCACCCACCGCAGGCCGCTATTCTTCTTCGGCAACTTTCGAGGTTGTCTATCGCTAAGTCATTACTGGCAGCCTTTATGGCTGCCTTTTGGAACGTTGTATGAAGACTTTATTTAAATTGTTATGTGGTTGTTTAATTATTTCTTGTCTGTCAGCGCAGGCCAGCGTGGTTCTGGGTGGTACGCGTATTATTTATCCATCAAATAAAGCTGAAGTACAAATAGCCCTTAAAAATAAAGATCCCCATACGCGTTATCTGGTACAAAGCTGGGTCAGCTACGCCAATAATGCAAAAGCGCCTTTCGTTATTACGCCTCCTGTTTATAAGCTGCAGGAAAACCGTCAAACCCTTTTACACGTTATTTTTACTGGCGATAAAAAAAGCCTGCCATCAGACCGTGAATCGCTGTTCCTGGCGAATGTGAAATCGGTCTCCGCGCTGTCGCCTGAGCTGAAAGAGAAAAATACCCTGCAGTTCGCGATGAAAACGCGGCTGAAGCTTTTCTGGCGCCCGTCTCAGTTAAAAGAGGCCGATGCGCTGGTGGCGGATGAAAAAATCACGTTTCGTCGTCAGGGCGACACGCTTATTGCCAACAACCCCACGCCGTTTTACGTCTCCTTTGGCGAGCTGGCCGTGGGCGGGAAAAGCGTACCGGTGAAAGAGACCGAAACCACGCCGGGGGCTATTTCGATGATGGTTGCACCGTTTAGCGAGCAGCATTTTGCGTTGCCAAAAGGGGCGACGGGTGCGGTGACCTGGACGGCAATCAATGATTTTGGGGCGCAAACCCCTCAGCGCAAGCAGGCCCTTTAACGGGATCGTGTTGGAATGCTATGTCCTCTCCCTCTCGCCAAAAACAGGTATGGTCCGGGATCGTGCTCGCACTGTTCGTCGCGATCCCACCTGCGTGGGCTGATGACGAATTCAACCTGCGGATCCTTGAGCTGGATACGCCGCTGGAAAATACCGCTACGCTCAAAAACTTCATTAATGATAACGGCTTGCTGGCAGGGCGCTATCTGACCACCATCATGTGGGATCGGGACGTCGTGGATAAACGCGAGGTCACCTATGTGCTTTCTGACGATAAGCAGCAGCTTCTGCCGGAGCTGACCAAAGCGGATCTGCGTGAATTTGGCGTGAACGTCGACGCGGTGCCGGATCTCAACGATCTGAACGACGCGGCCTGCATTCGGGATATCTCCCATTTTATCGAACATGCTCGCTACGATTACAATCAGGATAACCAGACCCTGACGCTGGTCATTCCCCAGGCCTACCGCAACCGCGCGGCTGCGGGCGCCATTAACCCGAAATTCTGGGATGACGGTGCTCCGGCGGCCTGGACAAGCTATCAGCTCAGCGGTTCTCAGCAGCACTACAGCACGGGTCAAACCTCATCAACCTGGCTTGGCCTGACGTCGGGTCTTAATCTGGGCGCGTGGCGGCTGCGCAACAACAGTACCTGGAGTGACTCTTCGGGCTGGGAAGCCATCGCCACCACCCTGCAGCGCGATATCAAAGCGCTGAAAAGCCAGCTTGAACTGGGCCAGACGTACACCAACAGCGAGCTGTTCGACAGCGTGCAGATGACCGGCCTGACGCTGGAAACGGATACGGCGATGCTACCGGTCAGCCAGCAGGGGTTTGCGCCAGTCGTGCGGGGGATTGCCAACAGCGATGCAAAAGTCACCATTAAGCAAAACGGCTACACCCTTTATCAAACCAACGTCTCGCCGGGGCCATTTGAGATCCGTGATTTAAGCCAGGTCGCCTCCGGCGCGGATCTGGAAGTCACCGTTGAAGAGGCGGATGGCTCGGAGCATAGCTTCATACAGGCCAGCGCGTCGGTGCCGGTCCTCCAGCGTGAGGGCGGGTTTAAGTATTCGCTGGCGGCCGGGCGTTATCGCGGCAATGAAGGGGAAGATGAGCCCACCTTTGTGCAAGGTACGGCTATTTATGGCCTGCCGTATGGCGTGACGGCCTACACCGGCGCTCAGGGGGCGTCGATGTATCATGCACTATTGCTGGGGGTTGGCGCGGATTTGGGTCACCTGGGCTCAGCCTCGGTGGATATCACCACCGCGAGAACCGCCTTTGATGACGGACGTGATGACGCAAATGGACTCTCATGGCGAGCGCAGTATTCAAAAGATATTCCCGACACAGATACCACCGTCACGCTTGCCAGCTACCGCTATTCCACCTCCGGGTTTTATACCTTTCAGGAGGCTATCGATCAGCGCGACAGCGAGATTGATGACGGCATTTATACCTATCGCAGAACCAACAACCGCCGAAGCCGCATGCAGGTAAACCTTTCCCAGCGGCTTTCTGACTGGGGCTCGGCGTATCTTAACGGCTATCAGCAGGATTACTGGGATATGGACGGCCACGAGCGTAGCGTCAGCGCCGGGCTGAGCTCCAGCTGGCGGAATATTACCTGGTCGATAAGCTACAACCTGACCCGCACGCCAGATGCCGATGCCGATCGGCAACTGGCGCTGAACGTCAATATCCCGTTATCGCACTGGCTCTCTAACGCGTGGGCAAACTACAGCGTAAATACCGCAAGCGGCGGGTATGTCTCGCACCAGGTGGGGATCGGGGGGACCGCGCTTGAGGATAACAAGCTGAGCTTTAACCTCCAGCAGACCTACGCCAACAAAGATACGGGCTATGGCGGCAGCGTATCCGGGCGCTATCGCGGCTCGTCCGGCGAAGTTGGCATGGGGTACAGCTACGGCGGGGATAACCGCCAGTGGAACTATAACGCTCAGGGATCCATCGTGGCTCACGGTCAGGGCGTTACGCTGGGGCAGCCCGTGCGGGACGCTTTCGCGATTGTACACATCAACGACGGAGAGGATGTCAACGTTCAGAGCGGCCGCGGCATTTATACCGATGCGTTTGGTAATGCCATCGTGCCGTCGCTTACCGCTTACCGACACAACACCCTCACGGTAAACACGCAGGAACGCAGCGATATTGATATTGACGCGGCAACGTTAGATCTCGTGCCGACAAAAGGCGCGGCGATACTGGCGAACTTCGAGGCCCGCGTTGGGCGTCGCGCGCTGGTCACTCTGCGTCATCAGGGTAAACCAGTGCCGTTTGGTGCCATCGTGGCGCTTGATAACACCACCGCGATTGTCGGGGATGATGGCGAGGTCTACCTCTCAGGGCTTAATGGACACACATCGTTCAGCGCGCAGTGGGGAGAGGCGGGCGACGAACAGTGTCATGGCGTCATCGATTTACCCGATGACAATGGCGAGGGAATCATTAATACCGCGGTCAATTGCCAATGAGGCTGGAGTGAAAATGCGCGTGACTATTCTGGTGAGAACCGTTATCTCTGCCGTACTGCTGGTCGCCGCCGCGCGGGTACATCCGGCATTTGCTCAATGTACTTTCAGCGGCGGGGATGGATCTGGCGGCATTGTTACCTTTCAGCTTCCAGCGGTCTTTATGCTCGATCCCGATACCCCTGTGGGGACCGTAATTTATGACAATGCCGTCGAATCCAATGAAATTACGGTGCACTGTGGCGGAGCTGACGCGCAAATCCGGCGCGGCTATTTGACCCTGACGGATGCCGACGCGCGTGAGGACGTTCTGCCGGGAGTCTATAAAACCAACGTGCCGGGGATTGGCATCCGTGCGGCGGCGTCAAGCGAACGGTTGCCCGACTATATAGAGGAGGACCTCATTCGTCCCTGGCAGTATTATGGCTACAAACATGGCGGGTCTGATGGCACCCACGTCTTTCGGGCCGCCGCCCAGCTGGTGGTCATCGGCCAGGTACAGGACGGGATGCTGGATACCTCGCGCCTGACCTCGCAGGATACGCTCGGCGGTGTCGTGGTCGGTGAAATACGTTTTTCGCCCACCAGCGTCCATATTACGACCAATACCTGTAACCTGGTTGACCGGAACATCTTTGTTCCTCTCAAAACGGTCAATTCTCAGGATTTTGACGGGCAATACTCAGAGATACTGACTGACGGTGGTTTTAAGATTGCAATAAACGACTGCGCGGCGGGAACAAAGATTGACTATCAGTTCACCCGCACGGGGTCGACGGGGGTGACCAACGGCTCGATTTTGGGCATTGCATCCGGTGATGCTGCCGCACAAGGGTTGGGGATTCAAATTCTCGACAGCAACGATACCGTCCTTCAGTTTGACCAGACCTATACTGCGATATCCGCTACGCAGGACAAGGTGCCCGCAGAGATCCCCCTGAAGGCCCGCTACGTCAAAACGGGGGAGGTCAAACCCGGAAAAGTCGAGGCGGTCGCCACGTTCGAGCTGTTTTACCGCTAATGCTTCCCGCCCGCTCCGGCGGGTTTTGGCGATCCTTTCGCTAACATCATTAACCCCCTGTTTTCATCTGGTTAATTCTTAATCCCTCAATTCTCGTAGGGCCGCTTATTGCTTGCTATGCAACCGGCGTTTCGCCTATTATTCTTGCGCTCATAATAATAATTCTCGTTTACGTTATCATTAACCTTTCCATCAGAGATACAACATGGCGCTTTCCAATACTGCTCAGCCAATCAACACGTCGCTGCGAAAAGTCGCGGTCGTCGTAGCCACAGCGGTTGCCGGCATGTCGGCTTATGCACATGCTGCCGAAACCCCGAAAAAAGAAGAAACCATTACGGTAACCGCAGCGCCTGCGGCACAGGAAAGTGCCTGGGGACCGGCACCCACGATTGCGGCCAAGCGCACCGCCACGGCGACCAAGACCGATACGCCAATTGAGAAAACCCCGCAGTCTATTTCCGTAGTCACTCGTGAAGAGATGGACATGAAGCAGCCGGGGACGGTGAAGCAAGCGCTGGCCTATACGCCGAGCGTTTTTGCTACTCGCGGTGCATCAACAACATATGATGTAGTTTCTATCCGTGGTTTCACCACTTCCACAACCGTGAATACTAACCAGTACCTGGACGGGATGAAGCTACAGGGTGATAACTATTCTGAAGCGTCAATGGATCCCTATTTCCTTGAGCGTGTCGAACTGCTGCGTGGCCCAACATCCGTTCTGTACGGTAAAAGCCACCCGGGCGGCGTGGTCAGCATGGTCAGCAAGCGCCCAACGACCGAGCCACTGAAAGAAATCCAGTTCAAAATGGGTACCGATAACCTGTGGCAAACCGGGTTTGATTTTAGCGATGCGATTGATGATGACGGCGTGTGGTCATACCGCCTCACCGGTCTGGGGCGCAGCGAAAATGCACAGCAGGAAATGGTTAAGTCCACCCGATACGCCATTGCACCCGCTTTCAGCTGGCGTCCTGACGATAAAACGGATTTCACCTTCCTGAGTAATTTCCAGAGCGATCCGGATGCAGGCTATTACGGCTGGCTGCCGCGGGAAGGCACCGTTGTGCCGTACTATGATGCCAATGGCAATGCGCACAAGCTGCCGACAGACTTCAATGAAGGTGACGAAGACAACAAGATCTCCCGTCGCCAGAAGATGGTGGGCTACAGCTTCTCACATGAGTTTGACGATACCTTTACCGTACGTCAAAACCTGCGCTATACCAAAGTTAATACCCTCTACCGTTCTGTTTACGGCAACGGCTACATCGCGCCGGGGAAAATCAGCCGCGCCTATGTACGTTCTGATGAAAACCTGAATTCTTTTACAGTTGATACCCAGCTGCAATCCAAATTTGCGACCGGTGCAGTGGATCATACCCTGTTAACGGGTGTCGATTACTTGCGCATGCGTAACGATATCGATGCTGATTACGGCACCGCTGACCCTATCAGCATGAGTAATCCGCAGCATAACAATGCCAATATCAACGTGAACTTCCCGTATGCCGTGCTCAATCGTCAGGAACAAACGGGCCTGTACGCGCAAGATCAGGCTGAATGGGATAAGTGGGTCATGACCCTTGGCGGACGCTATGATTTCGCCAAAACGTCCACGTTGACGCGTTCCTCTGACACGACGGCTGAAATCAACGATCGGGCGTTCACCTGGCGCGGCGGGATCAACTACCTGTTTGATAACGGTATTACGCCGTACTTCAGCTACAGCGAATCCTTCGAGCCTATTTCCGGTGCAACCCAGGGCGGTAAACCGTTCGATCCGGCTCGTGGCAAACAGTATGAAGCGGGCGTGAAGTATGTACCGAAAGATCTGCCAGTGGTTGTGACTGCAGCGGTATACCAGCTGACTAAAAACAACAACCTGACGGCCGATCCGGCGAACCCGACCAGCGGCTTTAGCGTACAGGGCGGTGAAATTCGTTCCCGCGGGTTCGAACTGGAAGCGAAAGCGGCAGTAACGGCAAACGTTAATGTGACGGCATCCTATAGCTTTACTGATGCAGAATACACGCACGATACCTGGTATGAAGGCCGCCGTCCGGCGGAAGTGCCGCGTAATATGGCGTCTCTGTGGACAGATTACACCTTCCACGAGACGGCGTTGAGCGGTCTGACGGTAGGGGCGGGAACCCGATACATCGGTAATACCGTTTCTTACTACTCTGCCTCGTCGCCAAAAGCCTACCAGTCGTTCAACGTCGCGGGCTATGCGCTGGCGGATGCGACCGTGAAGTACGACCTGGCTCGCTTTGGGCTGCCGGGCTCTTCTGTCGGTGTCAACGTAAACAACATCTTCGACCGCGAATACGTCTCCAGTTGCTACAGCGAATATGCGTGTTACTGGGGAGCAGGACGTCAGGTTGTCGCCACCGCGACCTTCCGCTTCTAATCTCTTTTTGGGCACGGTTCGCCGTGCCCTTTTTATTTAAGTTGGCTGATATGCAGGATAATCAAACGCAAACCGACACCACCTTCACGCTCAATCATCTCTCCTTTCGCGTACCCGGACGCACGTTGCTGCATCCGCTCTCTCTGACGTTCCCGGCCGGTAAAGTGACGGGCCTGATTGGTCACAACGGTTCCGGTAAATCCACGCTCCTTAAGATGCTGGGACGCCATCAGCCGCCGTCTGAAGGGGATATCCTGCTGGACGGACAGCAACTGGAGAGCTGGAGCAGCAAAGCCTTTGCGCGCAAAGTGGCCTATCTGCCGCAACAGTTGCCGCAGGCGGAAGGGATGACGGTGCGTGAGCTGGTGGCGATTGGGCGTTATCCGTGGCACGGGGCGCTTGGGCGCTTCGGCGTGGCTGACCGGGAGAAAGTGGAAGAGGCGATTGCGCTGGTTGGGCTAAAACCGCTGGCGCACCGTCTGGTGGATAGCCTGTCTGGCGGTGAGCGTCAGCGGGCGTGGATTGCAATGCTGGTGGCTCAGGACAGCCGTTGCCTGCTACTGGATGAACCTACCTCTGCGCTGGATATTGCCCATCAGGTCGATGTGCTGGCGCTGGTACACCGGTTAAGCCAGCAGCGTGGCCTGACGGTGATTGCGGTCCTGCACGATATCAACATGGCGGCGCGCTACTGCGATTATCTTGTCGCGCTACGCGGCGGCGAAATGATTGCGCAGGGAACACCGTCAGAATTGATGCGCAGCGAAACGCTGGAACACATTTACGGTATTCCAATGGGTATCTTGCCTCACCCGGCTGGGGCTGCACCGGTGAGCTTCGTGTACTGATGCTGGACAACACATTTATCAGCCGTCGTCGCCTGTTGACGGCAATGGCGCTCTCACCCCTGCTGTTTAACATGACGACGGCGCGTGCTGCCGCAGTCGATCCTCACCGCATTGTGGCGCTGGAGTGGCTGCCGGTAGAGCTAATGATGGCGCTGGGCGTCACGCCCTATGGCGTGGCGGACATCCCTAACTATAACCTCTGGGTGAACGAGCCGAAGCTGCCGGACTCGGTGATTGACATCGGCCTGCGTACGGAGCCAAACCTCGAACTGCTTACCCAAATGAAACCGTCATTCCTGTTCTGGTCTGCGGGCTATGGCCCGTCAGAAGAGACCATGGCACGTATTGCGCCAGGGCGCGGTTTTTCCTTTAGCGACGGTAAAAAACCGCTGACCGTGGCGAAAAACTCGATCAACGAGATGGCGCATTTCCTCAACCGGGAAACGGAAGCCAAAAAGCATCTCGATGAATTCGATGCCCTGATTGACGCCCTGAAGCCGCGCTTTGCCGGGCGGGGCGATCGCCCGCTGCTGATGGTGACGCTGCTGGATGCCCGCCATATGCTGGTATTCGGTAAAAACTGTCTGTTCCAGGAGGTGCTGGACAGCTTTGGCATTCGCAATGCGTGGGAAGGGGAGATGACCTTCTGGGGCAGTACCGCCGTCGGTATCGATCGTCTGGCGGCGTTTCGTGATGTGGATGTGCTGTGTTTCGACCACGGCAACGAGCGCGAAATGCAAACGCTGATGGCGACGCCGCTCTGGCAGGCGATGCCGTTTGTGCGCGAGAAGCACTTCCAGCGTGCGCCCGCTGTGTGGTTCTACGGCGCGACGCTATCGGCCATGCATTTTGCCCGCGTACTGGATAACGCGCTGGGAGGTAAAGCATGAGTACCCGTATCGCGCGTTTCCCGGTTCTACTGCTGTCCGTGCTTTTTCTGGCTGCACTGTCATTCACCGGGGTCAATCTCTCGACGGCGTTACCGCGTGCGCAGTGGGGAGCCGCGCTGGTCTCGCCGGATATCGACAATATTCAGCAGATGCTGTTCCACTACAGCCTGCTGCCGCGTCTGGCGATCTCCCTTTTGGTCGGGGCCGGTTTAGGCCTGGTAGGCGTCTTATTCCAGCAGGTATTACGTAACCCGCTGGCGGAGCCAACCACGTTGGGCGTCGCTACCGGGGCGCAGCTTGGGATCACGATCACCACGCTGTGGGCATTGCCCGGCGCGTTAACCTCGCAGTTTGCGGCCCTCGCGGGGGCGTGCGTCGTAGGGGCGCTGGTCTTTGGTGTGGCCTGGGGAAAACGCCTTTCTCCGGTAACGCTGATTCTGGCCGGGCTGGTTGTCAGCCTCTATTGCGGTGCGATTAACCAGCTGCTGGTGCTGTTCCATCACGATCAGCTGCAAAGTATGTTCCTTTGGAGCACCGGCACGCTCACCCAGACCGACTGGAGCATCGTGCAGCGTCTGTGGCCGCAGCTGGCGGGCGGGGTCGTGCTGACGCTGCTGCTCCTGCGTCCGCTGACGCTCATGGGGCTGGATGATGGCGTGGCGCGCAACCTGGGGCTGGCACTGTCGCTGGCACGCCTGGCGGCGCTCACGCTGGCGATTGTGCTGAGCGCTCTGCTGGTTAACGCGGTGGGCATTATCGGCTTTATCGGTCTCTTTGCGCCGCTGCTGGCAAAAATGCTCGGGGCGCGTCGGCTGCTGGCGCGTCTGCTGCTCGCACCGTTGATCGGGGCGCTGATCCTCTGGCTTTCCGATCAGATCATTCTCTGGCTGGCCCGCGTCTGGATGGAAGTGTCTACCGGGTCAGCAACGGCGCTTATCGGTGCGCCGCTGCTGCTGTGGTTGCTCCCGCGTTTGCGCAGCATCAGCGCGCCTGCGATGGACGCGGGCGATAAGGTCTACGCGGAACGTCAGTCGGTACTGTGGTTTAGCCTTGCCGGTCTGGGAGTCTTGCTTCTCGCCTCGTTTGCCGCACTCGCGTTTGGGCGCGATGCCGCAGGCTGGCACTGGGCAACGGGTGATTTACTCAACGAATTACTGCAATGGCGCTGGCCGCGGATCCTCTCCGCGCTTATTGCCGGTGTGATGCTGGCGGTTGCGGGCTGTATTATTCAGCGTCTGACCGGTAACCCGATGGCGAGCCCGGAAGTGCTGGGGATCAGCTCCGGTGCCGCCTTTGGCGTGGTGCTGATGCTGTTCCTGGTGCCAGGGAACGCGTTTGGCTGGTTGATGCCTGCCGGGAGTATCGGTGCGGCGGTGACGCTGGTGATTATTCTGATTGCCTCTGGCCGCGGCGGATTTTCCCCGCACCGGATGTTGCTGGCCGGGATGGCGCTCAGCACGGCCTTTACGATGCTGTTGATGATGCTGCAGGCGAGTGGCGATCCGCGAATGGCGAAGATCCTGACCTGGATTTCTGGCTCAACCTACAACGCTACCGCCAGCCAGGTTGTGCATTCCGGGATCGTAATGATTGTGCTGCTGGCGATTGTGCCGCTGTGTCGTCGCTGGATGACCATTCTGCCGCTCGGCGGCGAAACGGCGCGGGCTGTGGGCATGGCGCTGACGCCTACGCGTGTCGCACTTCTCCTGCTGGCAGCGTGCCTCACGGCAACGGCAACCATGACTATTGGCCCGCTGAGCTTCGTCGGGTTGATGGCACCGCATATCGCCAGAATGATGGGGTTCCGCCGGACAATGCCGCACATTGTGATGTCAGCCCTGACGGGCGGAGTCATTCTGGTATTTGCGGACTGGTGTGGAAGGATGGTGCTGTTCCCTTACCAGATCCCGGCGGGACTGCTGTCGACCTTTATCGGCGCGCCGTATTTTATTTATCTGTTGAGAAAGCAGAGTCGGTAGTCAGGTGCGGCCTGATGCCCTCACCCCGGCCCTCTCCCACGGGGAGAGGGA
>NZ_JTLF01000323.1:0-4398 GCF_000798855.1 Enterobacter sp. ZOR0014
TTTATGGTAAATACTCCATATTAATTAACTGTTTCGGAGGGGGCCGAACGAAATAATTCAACTCTTCTCATAACTTTTAAAATTTATTTTTATACGGATAATCAATTACTTACTCCGCATTTGCTGTAAAACCATACACACTGCGGGCCTATAAGCCAGGCGAGATATGATCTATATCAATTTCTCTTCTATAATGCTTTGTTAGTATCTCGTCGCCGACTTAATAAAGAGAGAGTTAGTGTGAAAGCTGACAACCCTTTTGATCTTTTACTCCCCGCCGCGATGGCAAAAGTTGCCGAAGAAGCGGGTGTCTATAAAGCAACGAAACACCCGATGAAGACGTTCTATCTGGCGATTACTGCTGGTGTGTTCATCTCAATCGCTTTCGTCTTCTACATCACCGCCACCACCGGTACTGCCGGAATGCCTTTCGGCATGGCCAAACTGATTGGCGGCATTTGCTTCTCACTGGGTCTGATTCTTTGCGTCATCTGCGGTGCCGACCTCTTCACCTCAACGGTGCTGATTGTCGTGGCAAAAGCCAGCGGAAGAATTACCTGGGGTCAACTGGCGCGCAACTGGCTTAACGTCTACGTTGGCAACCTGATTGGCTGTCTGCTCTTTGTTCTGTTGATGTGGCTTTCTGGCGAGTACATGACCGCCAACGGCGGCTGGGGGCTTAATGTCCTGCAAACCGCCGACCACAAAATGCACCACACATTTATCGAAGCCGTTGCTCTCGGCATCCTTGCAAACCTGATGGTCTGCCTGGCGGTCTGGATGAGCTATTCTGGTCGTAGCCTGATGGATAAAGCCATGATTATGGTTCTGCCGGTTGCGATGTTTGTTGCCAGCGGCTTTGAGCACAGTATTGCGAATATGTTCATGATCCCGATGGGGATTGTTATCCGCAACTTTGCAAGCCCGGAGTTCTGGACCGCAATTGGTTCATCCCCGGAAAGTTTCTCTCACCTGACTATTATGAATTTCATTACTGATAACCTGATCCCCGTCACTATCGGGAACATTATCGGTGGGGGTCTGTTAGTTGGGTTGACATACTGGGTCATTTACCTGCGTGGCGACGACCATCATTGATGGTTATCTCAGGCAGTAAATAAAAAATCCACTTAAGAAGGTAGGTGTTACATGTCCGAGCTTAATGAAAAGTTAGCCACAGCCTGGGAAGGTTTTGCGAAAGGTGACTGGCAGAATGAAGTCAACGTCCGTGACTTCATTCAGAAAAACTATACCCCGTATGAAGGTGACGAATCCTTCCTGGCTGGCGCAACTGACGCGACCACCAAGCTGTGGGACAGCGTAATGGAAGGCGTTAAACTGGAAAACCGCACTCACGCGCCAGTTGATTTTGACACCTCCGTTGCTTCCACCATCACTTCTCACGATGCTGGCTATATCAACAAAGCCCTTGAGAAAATCGTTGGTCTGCAGACTGAAGCACCACTGAAACGCGCAATCATCCCGTTCGGTGGTATCAAAATGGTTGAAGGTTCCTGCAAAGCGTATAACCGCGAGCTGGACCCAATGCTGAAAAAAATCTTCACCGAATACCGTAAAACCCACAACCAGGGTGTATTCGATGTTTACACCAAAGACATTCTGAACTGCCGTAAATCTGGCGTTCTGACTGGTCTGCCAGATGCGTATGGCCGTGGCCGTATCATTGGTGACTACCGTCGCGTTGCGCTGTACGGTATCGACTTCCTGATGAAAGACAAATACGCGCAGTTTGTTTCCCTGCAGTCTGACCTGGAAAACGGCGTAAACCTGGAAGCGACTATCCGTCTGCGTGAAGAAATTGCTGAACAGCACCGTGCGCTGGGTCAGATCAAAGAGATGGCAGCGAAATATGGCTGCGATATCTCTGGTCCTGCAACCAACGCCCAGGAAGCTATCCAGTGGACCTACTTCGGCTACCTGGCCGCTGTTAAGTCTCAGAATGGTGCAGCAATGTCCTTCGGCCGCGTATCCACCTTCCTGGATGCGTACATCGAACGTGACCTGAAAGCAGGTAAAATCACCGAGCAAGACGCTCAGGAAATGATTGACCACCTGGTCATGAAACTGCGTATGGTTCGCTTCCTGCGTACCCCAGAATACGATGAACTGTTCTCTGGCGACCCAATCTGGGCAACCGAATCTATCGGTGGTATGGGCGTTGACGGCCGTACGCTGGTCACCAAAAACAGCTTCCGCTTCCTGAACACCCTGTACACCATGGGCCCTTCTCCGGAGCCGAACATCACCGTTCTGTGGTCTGAAAAACTGCCTCTGAACTTCAAGAAATTCGCCGCTAAAGTGTCCATCGACACCTCTTCTCTGCAGTACGAGAACGATGACCTGATGCGTCCGGACTTCAACAACGACGATTACGCTATCGCTTGCTGCGTAAGCCCAATGGTTGTTGGTAAACAAATGCAGTTCTTCGGTGCGCGTGCAAACCTGGCGAAAACCATGCTGTACGCAATCAACGGCGGCGTTGATGAAAAACTGAAAATGCAGGTGGGTCCTAAGTCTGAGCCAATCAAAGGCGACGTTCTGAACTTCGATGAAGTGATGGAACGTATGGATCACTTCATGGACTGGCTGGCTAAACAGTACGTCACTGCGCTGAACGTTATCCACTACATGCACGACAAGTACAGCTACGAAGCCTCTCTGATGGCGCTGCACGACCGTGACGTTATCCGCACCATGGCGTGTGGTATCGCAGGTCTGTCCGTTGCTGCTGACTCCCTGTCTGCAATCAAATACGCGAAAGTTAAACCAATTCGTGACGAAGACGGCCTGGCTGTAGACTTCGAAATCGAAGGCGAATATCCGCAGTTCGGTAACAACGACTCTCGCGTTGATGACATGGCGGTTGACCTGGTAGAACGTTTCATGAAGAAAATTCAGAAACTGACTACCTACCGTAACGCTATCCCGACTCAGTCTGTTCTGACCATCACTTCTAACGTTGTGTATGGTAAGAAAACCGGTAACACCCCAGACGGTCGTCGTGCTGGCGCGCCATTCGGACCAGGTGCTAACCCAATGCACGGTCGTGACCAGAAAGGTGCGGTAGCCTCTCTGACCTCCGTTGCTAAACTGCCGTTTGCCTACGCGAAAGATGGTATCTCTTATACCTTCTCCATCGTGCCAAACGCGCTGGGTAAAGACGACGAAGTGCGTAAAACTAACCTCGCGGGTCTGATGGATGGTTACTTCCACCACGAAGCGTCCATCGAAGGTGGTCAGCACCTGAACGTGAACGTAATGAACCGTGAAATGCTGCTCGATGCGATGGAACACCCTGAGAAATATCCTCAGCTGACCATCCGTGTATCTGGCTACGCAGTACGTTTTAACTCCCTGACTAAAGAACAGCAGCAGGACGTTATCACCCGTACTTTCACTCAGTCCATGTAAGTGGAATTGACTGAAATCACGCGTTAAAAGGCGTACAATAAAGGCTCCACGCAAGTGGGGCCTTTTTAACACCCTCGCTTCATCAGTCTCTTTTGTCCGCTATCTATACTGAATGGATAACAGCCAAAACAGACTCGACATAGCCTTTGAGCTGTGCAACTACATAGGCCCCCGGATGGGCCAAATTCGGAGATCTCACCGCAATGTCAACTATTGGTCGCATTCACTCCTTTGAATCCTGTGGCACCGTCGATGGCCCGGGTATCCGCTTTATTACCTTCTTCCAGGGCTGCCTGATGCGCTGCCTGTACTGCCACAACCGCGACACGTGGGACACTCATGGTGGGAAAGAAGTCACCGTGGAAGATCTGATGAAAGAGGTGGTGACCTATCGCCACTTTATGAACGCGTCCGGCGGCGGCGTGACCGCATCCGGCGGCGAAGCCATTCTTCAGGCTGAATTTGTCCGCGACTGGTTCCGCGCCTGCCGCAAGGAAGGCATTCACACCTGTCTCGATACCAACGGCTTCGTGCGCCGCTACGATCCGGTTATTGATGAACTGCTCGAAGTGACCGATCTGGTGATGCTCGATCTCAAACAGATGAATGATGAGATCCACCAGAATCTGGTTGGCGTTTCCAACCACCGTACGCTGGAATTTGCGAAGTATATTGCCGACAAAGGCATCAAAACCTGGATCCGCTATGTTGTTGTTCCCGGCTGGTCAGATGACGACGACTCTGCGCACCGCCTGGGGGAATTTACCCGCGACATGGGCAACGTCGAGAAAATTGAGCTTCTGCCCTATCACGAACTTGGCAAACACAAATGGGTGGCGATGGGTGAAGAGTACAAACTTGATGGCGTGAAGCCACCGAAAAAAGAGACGATGGAGCGCGTGAAAGGTATTCTTGAGCAGTATGGCCACAAGGTCATGTATTAAAGAAAAGGCCCGGTGAGAACCG
>NZ_JTLF01000325.1:0-9130 GCF_000798855.1 Enterobacter sp. ZOR0014
TTACCTCCTGTAGCGCTCCTTGAGAAATTCCCCGCCACTGAAAATGCCGCAAACACGGTTTCTCATGCTCGCAAAGCGATCCATAAGATCCTGAAAGGTAATGACGATCGTCTTCTGGTGGTGATTGGTCCATGCTCTATCCACGATCCTGCTGCGGCAAAAGAGTATGCGGCAAGGCTGCTTCAGCTGCGCGAAGAGCTGAAGGATGAGCTGGAAATCGTCATGCGCGTCTATTTTGAAAAACCGCGTACGACAGTTGGCTGGAAAGGGCTCATTAACGATCCGCACATGGATAACAGCTTCCAGATCAACGACGGTCTGCGTATTGCGCGCAAGCTGCTGCTGGAGATCAACGACAGTGGCCTGCCTGCTGCCGGTGAGTTCCTGGACATGATCACGCCACAATACCTGGCTGATTTGATGAGCTGGGGCGCAATTGGTGCCCGTACCACGGAATCTCAGGTTCACCGCGAACTGGCATCCGGTCTCTCTTGTCCGGTTGGTTTTAAAAACGGCACTGACGGCACCATTAAGGTGGCTATCGACGCCATTAACGCAGCGGGTGCGCCGCACTGCTTCCTGTCCGTGACCAAATGGGGTCATTCCGCCATCGTGAACACCAGCGGTAACGGGGATTGCCATATCATTCTGCGTGGCGGCAAAGAGCCAAACTACAGTGCAAAACATGTGGCCGACGTGAAGGTCGGGCTGGAAAAAGCCGGGCTGCCACCGCAGGTGATGATCGATTTCAGCCATGCCAACTCCAGCAAGCAGTTTAAAAAGCAAATGGACGTCGGGGTTGATGTCTGTCAGCAGATTGCCGGCGGTGAGAAGGCGGTGATTGGCGTGATGATTGAAAGCCATCTGGTCGAAGGTAACCAGAACCTGGAAGGCAGTGAGCCGCTGGTGTACGGCAAGAGCGTCACGGATGCCTGCATCGGCTGGGACGATACCGACACCCTCCTGCGTCAGCTGGCGAACGCGGTGAAAGCACGTCGCGGTTAAGTCCTGAGGCAGAAATAAAAAAGCGCGGAAGGCTCCGCGCTTTTTTTATGTCTGGCGAAAATTACTTCGCTTTACCCTGGTTCGCGACAGCCGCGGCTTTCGCTGCGATTTCATCCGCGTTACCCAGATAGTAGTGTTTGATTGGTTTGAAGTTTTCGTCGAACTCATACACCAGCGGTACGCCAGTTGGGATGTTCAGTTCAAGAATTTCGTCTTCACCCATGTTGTCCAGGTATTTCACCAGCGCACGCAGGGAGTTACCGTGAGCGGCGATGATCACGCGCTCACCGCTTTTCAGGCGTGGCAGAATGGTTTCGTTCCAGTAAGGCACAACGCGGTCGATGGTCAGCGCCAGGCTTTCGGTGGTTGGCAGCTCAGCGTCAGTCAGTTTCGCGTAACGCGGGTCGTGGCCCGGGTAGCGCTCGTCATCTTTGGTCAGCTCTGGTGGGGTTACCGCGAAGCCGCGACGCCACTGTTTAACCTGCTCATCACCGTATTTCTCAGCGGTTTCGGCTTTGTTCAGACCCTGCAGCGCACCGTAGTGGCGCTCGTTCAGTTTCCAGGATTTCTCAACCGGCAGCCAGGCCTGATCCAGTTCGTCGAGCACGTTCCACAGCGTGTGGATGGCACGTTTCAGCACAGAGGTGTAAGCAAAATCAAAGCTGAAGCCTTCTTCCTTCAGCAGTTTACCTGCTGCTTTTGCTTCGCTTACGCCTTTCTCAGACAGATCAACGTCGTACCAACCGGTAAAGCGGTTTTCGTTGTTCCACTGGCTTTCGCCGTGACGCACCAGGACCAGCTTAGTAATAGCCATCTCTTACTCCTCAAGCATTTTTAGAATGATAACAATTCTCATTATATTGCTGTGGCCAGGCCAGCAGCAACGCTTAACCCTAACCATAGCGAAAATAGTCTCCGAGTGTAAGATGCTTGTGAATCCAGGGTTATGATTTTGTCTGCGATCGGCGCTATTTTCAGCAAGGGGAGCAGAAAAAAGCCCTCGATGTGAGGGCCTGTCGTTAAGCGCGCGGAATGAAATGATACTCGGTGACGCTCACGTACTCTTCACCCGGGCGCAGAACGCAATCTGGCTGCGGCCATTCCGGATGATTCGGGCTGTCAGGCAGGAACTCGCTCTCCAGTGCCAGACCCTGCCAGTCGCTGTATTCATTGTGTTCGCGTGCCGTTGTGCCGCCTAGATAGTTACCTGAGTAGAACTGCAGGGCAGGGGCGGTGGTATAAACGGTCATCTGCAGCTTCTCGTCAGCAGACCAGACCTGCGCGGCGGGCTGGCTGAGATCGCCTTTGGCCTGCAACAGGAAAGCGTGGTCGTAGCCTTTCACCTTGCGCTGATCGTCATCACTCAGGAAATCCTGTGCGATAGCTTTCGCATTGCGGAAGTCGAAGCTGGTGTCGTTCACCTGCTTCAGGCCCTGATACGGTATGCCCATTTCGTCAACCGGCAGGTACGCGTCCGCAAGGATTTGCAGCTTGTGGTTGCGCACGTCGCACTGGTTGCCGTCCAGATTAAAGTAGGCATGGTTAGTCAGGTTAACCGGACACGGCTTGTCGACCGTGGCACGGTATTCGATGGCGATTCGGTTGTCGTCGGTCAGCGTGAAGCGTGCGGAGGCGATAAGGTTGCCCGGGAAGCCCTGATCGCCATCAGGTGAATCCAGCGAGAACAGCACTTCGCTGTCATTTTGACGGACAATTTTCCAGCGGCGTTTATCAAACCCTTCCGGTCCGCCGTGAAGCTGGTTCTCACCCTGACTTGGAAGGAGAGGGTACGCCACGCCGTCGAGTTCGAAACGGCTTTTAGCGATGCGGTTGGCATAGCGGCCGACGGACGCTCCCAGAAAAGCCGATTGGTTAACATACTGCTCAGGCGATGCACAGCCGAGCAGCGTTTCACGCACGCTGCCGTCCGGCATCGGTACGCGGGCGGAGAGCAGGGTTGCACCCCAGTCCATCAGCGTAACCACCATCCCTGCGCGGTTGCGCAGGGTTAACAGGCGATACGGCAGACCATCCGGTGCGAGAGTAGGTGTTTCGTTTAGCACTGTCCGGCTCCTTGTGATGCTTTACATACATAGAAGGTTTCTTTAATACCTGTCTTTGCTTCGTACTGCTTCGTCACGGCATCCTGTACGGCAGGGACCAGCTCTTCCGGTACCAGCGCAACGATGCAGCCCCCGAAGCCGCCGCCGGTCATGCGCACGCCGCCTTTATCGCCGATGGTCGCTTTGACGATCTCAACCAGGGTATCAATTTGCGGGACGGTGATTTCAAAGTCATCGCGCATGGAGGCATGCGATTCAGCCATCAGTTCTCCCATGCGTTTCAGGTCGCCTTTCGCCAGCGCGGACGCGGCTTCAACGGTACGGGCGTTCTCCGTCAGCACGTGACGAACGCGTCTGGCGACAACCGGATCCAGCTCATGCGCAACCTTATTGAATTCATCAAGCGTCACGTCGCGCAGGGCGGGCTGCTGGAAGAAGCGTGCACCGGTTTCACACTGCTCGCGGCGGGTGTTGTACTCGCTGCCCACCAGCGTGCGCTTAAAATTACTGTTGATAATCACAACAGCCGCGCCTTTGGGCAGCGGAACGGCTTTGGTGCCAAGCGAGCGGCAGTCGATCAGCAGCGCGTGCTCTTTTTTGCCCAGCGCGGAGATCAGCTGGTCCATAATGCCGCAGTTACAGCCCACGAACTGGTTTTCTGCTTCCTGACCGTTAAGGGCGATTTGCGCCCCGTCCAGCGGCAGATGATAAAGCTGCTGGAACACGGTCCCCACGGCGACTTCCAGAGAGGCAGAGGAGCTTAAGCCCGCGCCCTGTGGCACGTTGCCGCTGATCACTAAATCCGCACCGCCAAAGTTCTTGTTACGCTTCTGCAGATGCTTCACCACGCCGCGCACATAGTTAGACCACTGCTGGCTGTCGTGCGTCACAATGGGGGCATCAAGGGAAAACTCGTCGGTTTCGTTACCGTAATCCGCCGCTATTACGCGGACGTTACGGTCGTCGCGCTTTGCGCAACTAATAACCGTCTGGTAATCAATGGCACACGGCAGCACAAAACCGTCGTTGTAGTCAGTATGTTCACCGATCAGATTGACGCGGCCAGGCGCCTGAATAACATGGGTGGCAGGGTAGCCAAATTTCTCAGCAAACAGGGATTGTGTTTTATCTTTCAGACTCATTTTTTAGACTCCTGATTCGCGATAGTGGACGTCACTCACGGCACGCAGACGTTCGGCTGCCTGTTCCGCCGTCAGGTCACGCTGGGTTTCCGCCAGCATTTCATAGCCCACCATGAACTTACGTACCGTCGCAGAGCGAAGCAGTGGCGGATAGAAATGGGCATGCAGCTGCCAGTGTTGGTTCTCTTCACCGTTAAACGGTGCGCCGTGCCAGCCCATGGAATACGGGAAAGAGCACTGGAACAGGTTGTCGTAACGGCTGGTCAGTTTCTTCAGCGCCAGCGCAAGGTCGTCGCGCTGTGCGTCGCTGAGATCGGTCATGCGCTGAATGTGCGCTTTCGGCAACAGCAGCGTTTCAAACGGCCAGGCGGCCCAGTAAGGTACGACGGCGAGCCAGTGTTCGGTTTCCACCACGGTACGGCTGCCATCGGCCAGCTCACGCTGGGTGTAATCAACCAGCATGGGTGAGCCGTTTTCCTCTAAATAGGCTTTTTGCAGGCGGTCTTCGCGTTCGGCTTCGTTAGGCAGGAAGCTGTTCGCCCAGATCTGGCCGTGCGGATGCGGGTTGGAGCAGCCCATCGCCGCACCTTTGTTTTCAAATACCTGCACCCACGGGTAAGTCTGCCCCAGCTCAGCGGTTTGTGCCTGCCAGGTGCCGATCACCTCTTTCAGTGCCTCAACGCTCAGCTCCGGCAGCGTTTTGCTGTGATCGGGCGAGAAGCAGATCACGCGGCTGGTACCCCGCGCGCTTTCACAGCGCATCAGCGGGTCATGGCTCGCGGGCGCGTCCGGCGTGTCGGTCATTAGCGCAGCAAAATCGTTGGTGAAGACGAAGGTGCCTTTGTAGTCCGGGTTTTTATCTCCGGTGACGCGCGTGTTGCCCGGACACAGGAAGCAATCCGGGTCATGCTGCGGTAGCGTTTGTTTCGCAGGCGTCTCTTGCGCCCCCTGCCAGGGGCGCTTGGCGCGATGCGGAGACACCAAAATCCATTGTCCGCTTAACGGGTTAAAACGACGATGCGGATGATCGACGGGATTAAACGAAGTCATGAAGGATCCTTAGTCCGGATAGCCTTGCGGGTGGCGTGACTGCCAGTGCCAGGTATCCTGTGCCATTTCATCAAGCGTGCGGGTAACACGCCAGTTAAGCTCTTTGTCGGCTTTAGTGGCATCCGCCCAGTAAGCGGGCAGGTCACCATCACGACGCGGTGCGAAGTGGTAGTTCACTGGCTTACCGCAGGCTTTGCTGAAGGCGTTAACCACGTCCAGCACGCTGCTGCCGACCCCGGCGCCGAGGTTGTAAATATGCACGCCCGGTTTATCTGCCAGCTGTTGCATGGCCGCAACGTGACCGTCGGCCAGATCCATCACGTGGATATAGTCGCGCACGCCGGTGCCGTCCTGGGTTGGGTAGTCGTTACCAAAAATCGCCAGCGACTCACGACGGCCTACCGCCACCTGGGCGATATACGGCATCAGGTTGTTCGGGATGCCCTGCGGATCTTCACCCATATCGCCAGACGGATGGGCGCCGACCGGGTTGAAGTAGCGCAGCAAGGCGATGCTCCATTCCGGCTGCGCTTTTTGCAGATCGGTCAAGATCTGTTCCACCATCAGCTTGCTTTTGCCGTACGGGCTTTGTGGCGTGCCTGTCGGGAAACTTTCAACGTAGGGGATTTTTGGCTGATCGCCATAGACGGTGGCGGAGGAGCTGAAGATAAAGTTTTTAACGTTCGCCGCACGCATGGCGGAGATGAGACGCAGGGTACCGTTGACGTTGTTGTCGTAATACTCAAGCGGCTTCGCAACGGATTCACCGACGGCTTTCAGACCGGCGAAGTGGATCACCGCTTCAATGGCGTGGTCGTGAAGGATTTCGGTCATCAGCGCTTCGTTGCGGATGTCGCCTTCCACGAAAGTGGGTTGTTTCCCGCCAAGACGTTCAATCACCGGCAGCACGCTGCGCTTACTATTGCACAGGTTGTCGAGGATGATCACATCGTGACCATTTTGCAGCAGTTGCACACAGGTATGACTTCCGATGTAACCGCTACCACCTGTTACCAGAACTCGCATGATTCGCTCCATTAGGCTTATGGTATGTAATAACCATAGCATAACAGAGACGCTAAAAGTGTGACATGGGATAAAATAGTGGAATCGTTTACACTCGTTTTCAAACTCGCTTTTTCAATCACTCAGAACATTCTAGATCAAAGAGATAGTGTTGTATTGATGCAAGTTATCTGAAAAGAGGAGGGCGGGGCCCTCCACGGTTAGTCGATGTGGCTGAGAAGGTAGCGATAGCGCTCGCCGTCCGGAATGAACTCAAGACGATGGGTGATACAGGAAGGGGCATCCTCGGCATGGTGTGAAACAAACAGCAGTTGGGTTTCACCCTCGGCAATGAGAATATCCACAAAGCGACGAATCAGCTGGCGGTTTAGCGGATCCAGACCCTGCAGGGGCTCATCCAGAATTAACAGTGTCGGGTGTTTTACCAGCGCGCGAACGATCAATGCCAGGCGCTGCTGCCCCCATGACAAACTGTGAAACGGCGCGTCAGCCACCCGGCTATCCATCCCCAGAATATCCAGCCACTGCTGGGCCAGCTTGTGCTGCTTGTCCGACACCGCCTGATAAATTCCGATGGAGTCAAAATACCCGGAGAGGATCACGTTACGTACCGTGGTACTGACCCGGTAATCCAGATGTAGGCTGCTGCTGACGTAGCCGATATGTTTTTTAATATCCCAGATGGTTTCACCGCTGCCGCGACGACGGCCAAACAACGTGAGATCGTTGCTATAGCCCTGCGGATGGTCGCCGGTGATGAGGCTCAGCAGCGTGGATTTTCCCGCGCCATTCGGGCCGACAATCTGCCAGTGCTCGCCCGGATTCACCGTCCAGCTAAGATGGTTAAGGATCGGGCGGTCGTCATAAGAGACGATACCATCACGCAGCACGATGCGTGGCTGGTGAGGATCGAGCGCGTGGCGGGCTGACGGGGCATCGGGTTCCGGAAGGGTGATGCCGTCGAGCTGTTCACTGTGCGCGAGCTGGGCGATCAGCGCCTGCTTAAGCAGCGCCGACTTTTCGCCCGTCTCGGTCAGATGGCAGTCGGCCAGCACACCGGCATGCTGGACAAAATCCGGAATCTCATCAAAGCGGTTAAGTACCAGCACAAGGGTATATCCCTGCTGATTAAGCGATCCCAGCAGATGCGCCAGCTGCGCCCGGGACTGGACGTCAAGGCCGTCGAACGGTTCGTCGAGGATCAGCAACTCAGGCTCGCTCATCAGCGCCTGGCAAAGCAGGGTTTTCCGCGTTTCGCCGGTAGAAAGATATTTGAAGCGTCGGTTGAGCAGGGCGGTAACGCCGAACTGTTCAGCCAGGCGCTGACAGCGGGCAGGATCTTTCACCTCATCCTGGATAATTTCCGCCGTTGTACGGCCGGTATCTTCTTCTCCAGGACTGAGTAAATCGGTGTTGTTGCGCTGCCATTCGTCGCTCACCAGCTTTTGCAGTTGTTCAAAAGAGAGGCGCGTCAGGCGCGTAACGTCGCTCTGGTATTCCCCTTTGAGGAGGGTGAGCTCCCCCGCCAGCGCACGGGCCAGCGCGGATTTACCGCTGCCGTTAGTGCCAACAAACGCCCAGCTTTCACCCGCGCGTATTGTCAAATCAGCAATCGCCAGCGTCCGGGTATCGCTAAGACGAAACGTACCTTGCGAAATATGCAATAATGCCATGATTTATCCCATTTTTTGCAGCAACAGATGTCAGGGATACTCACTGTCAGCGCGGTTGTCAATGCGCTCAGCACAATGTGGCGATAATCACCCGGTCTGCGTTGAAATATGCGGTGACGACAGCACCTTCTTCTAAGCCGTCCGCCTCGCTGCAAGGTACCGTCGCGCAGAGTGATTGTCCGTCCGCCAGCGTCATAAGCACTTCGCATTGCGCCTTACCGCGTTCAATATGGCTGATTGCGCCCGATAGCTGGTTATCCGCTGCCTGTGCCGTGTCGGGGTTACGCGTGATATTGACCCATGGCGCTTTCAGTAACACCAGCACCTCTTTACCTTCATCCAGGCCAAGGCGCTCTGCACTCTGCGCGGTGATTGCGGCTTTCAGACGCGTTGTTCCATCGGCAAGCAGGATCTCAACATGCTGTTGTATCTGAAGATTATCGCGCGCCGTCACCGTACCAAACCACTGGTTGCGGGCGCTGGTTTGTAACGAGAAGCGGGAAATGGCGGCCAGCAAACTGTCCAGTGGAACGCTATCGTCATCACTCAGTACATCAAACGCTTTTTGCTGGATCTGGCCCAGAAGATCGTAAAGCTGAATCAGGCGCTGGCCGTAGCGCGTCACCCTGGCGCCGCCACCGCCCTTACCGCCCGTGGCTCTGTCCACCAGCGGGTGTTCGCTCAGGGTGTTCATTTCATTGATGGCATCCCAGGCGCTTTTATAGCTGATCCCGGCATTCTTTGCCCCCTGGCTAATCGAGCCCGTTTGTTCTATTTGTTTAAGCAGGGCTATACGTCTGGGGTCGGCAAAAAGCTTTTGCTGTAGTCGGAGAGTAAGAAGAATTTCGGCCTGCATAACAGTGTCCTGGCAAAAAGGATATTGTGACCCAAATGGTGCGGGGCGCAAAGGCTACCGCACAAAAGGGGATGTTTTTCTTACTTTTCAGGGTAGAATAAGCCCTTCACAATATCTGGAGAAAACCATGTTAGAGTTGTTGAAAAGTCTGGTATTCGCCGTGATCATGGTGCCAGTAGTGATGGCCATCATCCTCGGTGCCATCTACGGCCTGGGTGAAGTGTTCAACCTCTTTTCGAACATTGGTCACAAAGACCAGGCTAAAAAGCAGCATTGATTCCCTTCAAAACGCCCGGCTAGCCCGGGCGTTTTGCT
>NZ_JTLF01000016.1:0-7767 GCF_000798855.1 Enterobacter sp. ZOR0014
CCCTCTCCCTGTGGGAGAGGGCCGGGGTGAGGGCATCAGGCCGCACAAAACCTAAACGCCATACCCCATCATCTTCAATAGCTGCTGCGCATGCTGTACCGCATCCTGACGATGCGCCACACCCAGCTTCTGATACAGATTACGAATGTGCGTTTTGATGGTGGTTGCCGCCACCGCCAGCTCACCGGCAATCTGCTCGTTGCTGTAGCCGGAATAGATTAGCCCCAGCACCTGCCATTCCCGCTGGGTGAGCGGGCTGGTGCGAATAAGCTCCGGCACTTCCGGATGGTTTAGCAGACGTTCAACGAAGTTCTCATCAAAATGCGCAAATTTGTGGCGATGATGCTGGTTAATTTCGCGCAGAATACGCTGAGCACGATGCTGATCCAGCTCCGGCAGGGTATTCAGCTGAATCAGCTGGCGCAGCTGTTGCGCCATCACTTCACCTTCAATCACAAAGTGGCTGATAAACCCGGTACGGTTCGCCAGCTGCAGCGCTTCCAGCAGCACGCGCTGGGCGTCATTTTTGCGTCCCGCCTGCCAGTAAAGCTGGTTAAGCAGCAGCAGGTTGCGGTTCAGATCGCTCATCAGGCGCAGGCTACGGGCGTTTTCGTTTAACTCTTCCAGTACGATCTCGGCAGGCTCGAAGTCACCCAGCAGGATCTGCACGCGGGCGATGTTGCGCCACTGGCTTTGCAGGAAGTGGTTATTGGCAAACTCTGGTTTTGGCGTATGACGCAGCCAGTTGGCGGCGGATTTTTTATCCCCCGTCATCTGCCAGTAAATCACCCGGACCTTATCGGCGTTTGACACCCAGTCGCTGTGGTACTGGCCGTTGCCGAGCAGGTTTTCCAGACGGTTAAGGTGATTGCGGGCGTTATCGAGATCGCCGCGCGCCAGCGAGCACTGCACCAGCAGCGCCAGGCACTGCAACTGCTGCTGCGGCTGGAAGCCAGAGAGCACGTTCACACCCTGACGGGCGCAGCTTTCTGCTTCATCGAGGCGCGACCATGCCCACAGCAGCTGAGCGCGAATGCGCAACAGGAACTCGTGCATCGGCAGCTGTTCCAGATGCTGTTCACGAATCAGCTGGAACGCTTTTTCCTGATTTTCCCAGGCAGCCTGCAGGAACCCCTGAGCGAATAAAATTTCACTTTGCTGAATCAGACTCCACAGGGCGTAGTGCCACACATCATGGCGGCGCGCCATCTGCTCGGTTTGCTGCATCAGGGAAAGGGAACGCGTCAGCTCGCCCTTGCAGTGCAGTACTTCCCCGTGTACCGAGGTCGCCACGATGCGGCTGTAGAAATTAGCCAGCGGCAGTTCATCCAGCGCGACCATCGCCAGCCGTTCCGCTTCATCCGGGTCGCCGTCGTTAATTGCGACCTGCGCCCGCAGGGCGTTAAATTCGCCGTGCAGGGTGGTATCCATTTCACTTTCCATCTCCTGCTCGGCACGCGCCAGCAGGGTATTGACCTCACTGTAGCGGTGCTGGCTTTGCATCAGCCAGGCCTGCAGCAGAACCAGACGCGGGTTCTCCAGCAGGCTCTCCCACGGCAGGGCTTTCAGCGACTCTTCCAGCAGCGTCAGTTCGCTGTGGTTAAACAGCCCCCACGCGTGGTTGAGCAGAATATCGCGCAGCATACTGGCGTCACCGGCAGCCAGCGCGTGGTGAATGGCCTCGCTCGGGAAGCCTTGCGCCATCCAGCTTTCAGCGGCGGCGCGATGGATTTCCGGCAGTTCTGTGGCAAGCTCCCACTGACAGCGCTGGCGCAGGAAGCTACCAAACAAGGGATGGTAGCTGAACCACTCGCCGGGATCGTCCATGCGTGTCAGGAACAGGCCCTGACGTTCAATCTCTTCCAGTTGTAACTGGCCGTTTTCACAGCCGGTAACGCGCACGATCAGCGCGTCGTTCATCGAACGCAGCAGGGAGCTTTTCAGCAGGAAATGACGGGTTGAAGGATCAACGCTGTCCAGCACCTCGTCCACCAGATAATCAGAGAGATGGCTGGCGTTGATACCGGCCAGACGCCGTGCCGACTGGTGTGTCGGGCTGTTGTTTTGCCGCGCAGAGAGGGCAATCAGCTGCAACGCCGTGGCCCAGCCCGCGACGTCATCGCACAGGCGGCTGCTTTCAGCGGCCTCAATCGGCGAGGTCAGACGACAGTCGAAGAACTGTTTCGCTTCCTGATGGGTAAAGGCCAACTGCTGGCTGCCAATCTCCAGCAGCTGATCGCGCACGCGCAGGTTGGCAATGCCCAGCTGCGGCAGGTTGCGCGACAGCACCACCAGGGTCAGGTTTTCCGGTTGATGGCGCAGGAAGAAACGCATCGACTCGTGGATAACCGGATTTGAAATCAGATGATAATCATCAATCACCACATAAAGCGGACGATGCCATTCAGCCAGTTCAATGAACAGCTGAGAGAAAAGGGAGGACAGGCTGGCGTACTGGCGCTTTTGCACCATCACCTCACTGGCGACGCAGTGTCCATTCGTGGCCTGTTGAATGGCAGCAATCAGATAGCTGGCAAAACGCTCTTGCTGGTTATCGCCCTCATCAAGGGAGTACCAGCCAAGATCGCTCTTACCTGCGGCCCATTGCGAAATGAGCGTTGTTTTTCCATAACCTGCAGGGCTCGTAACCAGCGCCAGTCGGAAATTATGCGCGCCGGAAAGTTTAGCCAGCAGACGCTCGCGGACCACTGTATGGTCGAGACGAACCGGGCGACTTAATTTAGACGGAATCAACATAGGTTTCACTTCACTGTGGGGAACGAGAGATTTTATTTTTTTTGCGCTTCGTAATTAATAGCTATAAGGTCGGACAGATAGAGAACTATTGCAAGTTATGTCTGGATTTGGTGGCTCTGAATTTGCACTCTGTCACAAAACATTCAGGCAGATGATGGAACTTTCCTGAAAGGGCTGTGACGCCGCGCCAGTGCTGGCTTGTATGGTTCTCTTGCGGTTATGCTGAAACTGGTTTCAGAAAGGGATAGTGACGCCAAATTTAATAAAGTCCGGGTAAAGTTCAGTGAGCTTAATAATCTCCTTAGATATGACCCAATTGCAGAAATATTATTCTACGTAAGTAATCATTTCAGCGCGGATTAATTTCATCCGAAACTGCATTTCATTTCTTTGACATTCTTCCCGGTGACGTTTTCCTCTTCCGGGCACACTCAGGCTATGCTCTGAGAGTGGCCTCGATCACACTTTTATGCTCATCCCCGCTACTCCTCCCTGTCTAATCCCCCACAGGATGAGGAAGAGGTGAAATGAGCCAGGCACACTAGCGCCAACTTGTGTTTTCTTTCTAAAGGATGCCGATCCCCTATGTCACAGCCTACCTTCAACAAAGCTCAATTCCAGGCTGCCCTGACGCGTCAGTGGCAGCGTTTTGGCCTTCATGCTGCAAACGAGATGACGCCTCACCAGTGGTGGCAGGCGGTGAGCGGGGCGCTCGCAGAGCAGCTGGATGCTCAACCCGTGGCGAAGCCCGTCAAAGGCCAGCGTCACGTCAACTATATCTCGATGGAATTCCTGATTGGCCGCCTGACGGGCAACAATCTGCTGAACCTTGGCTGGTATCAGGAGGTGGGTGATGTGCTGAAAGCGCACGACATCAACCTGACTGACCTGCTGGAAGAAGAGATTGACCCGGCTCTCGGTAACGGTGGTCTGGGTCGCCTGGCGGCCTGCTTCCTTGACTCCATGGCAACGGTTGGCCAGTCCGCCATTGGCTATGGCCTGAACTATCAGTATGGCCTGTTCCGTCAGTCGTTCGCTGATGGTCACCAGATGGAAGCGCCAGATGACTGGCACCGCAATACCTACCCGTGGTTCCGCCACAATGCGCAGCTGGACGTGCAGGTCGGCATCGGCGGGAAAGTCACAAAGCAAGGCCTCTGGGAACCGGCTTTCACCATCACCGGTGAAGCCTGGGATCTGCCGGTGCTTGGCTACCGTAACGGCGTGGCACAGCCGCTGCGCCTGTGGCAGGCGAAGCACGCTCATCCGTTCAACCTGACCAAATTCAACGACGGCGATTTCCTGCGTGCCGAGCAGCAGGGTATCGACGCCGAGAAGCTGACCAAAGTCCTCTACCCGAACGACAACCATCTGGCGGGTAAAAAACTGCGTCTGATGCAGCAGTATTTCCAGTGCGCCTGCTCCGTAGCGGACATTCTGCGCCGTCATCACCTGGCGGGCCGCAAGCTGGCACAGCTGCCGGACTTCGAAGTGATTCAGCTCAACGACACGCACCCGACCATCGCCATTCCTGAACTGCTGCGCGTGCTGATCGACGAGCATCAGCTGAGCTGGGATGACGCCTGGGCGATTACCAGCCGCACCTTCGCCTACACCAACCACACCCTGATGCCGGAAGCGCTGGAGTGCTGGGATGAGAAGCTGGTGAAAGCGCTGCTACCGCGCCATATGCAGATCATTAACAAGATTAACGATCGGTTTAAAACCCTGGTGGATAAAACCTGGCCAGGCAATAAAGCGGTCTGGGCGAAGCTGGCAGTGGTCCACGATAAGCAGGTTCGCATGGCGAACATGTGCGTGGTGAGCGGCTTTGCGGTGAACGGCGTAGCGGCCCTGCACTCGGATCTGGTGGTTAAAGATCTGTTCCCGGAATATCACCAGCTGTGGCCGACCAAATTCCACAACGTGACCAACGGCATCACGCCGCGTCGCTGGATCAAGCAGTGCAACCCGCTGCTGGCCGATCTGCTGGATAAGACCCTGAAGAAAGAGTGGGCCAACGATCTGGACCAGCTGATCAACCTGGAAAAATACGCGGATGACGCGAAGTTCCGCGAGCAGTACCGTGCCATCAAGCTGGAGAACAAAGTTCGTCTGGCGGCGTTTGTGAAAGCGCGCACCGGGATTGAGATCAACCCGAATGCCATTTTCGATATCCAGATCAAGCGCCTGCATGAGTACAAACGTCAGCACCTTAACCTGCTGCACATCCTGGCGCTGTATAAAGAGATCCGCGAGAACCCGCAGGCCGACCGCGTGCCGCGCGTGTTCCTGTTCGGTGCGAAAGCGGCACCGGGCTACTACCTGGCGAAAAATATCATCCTCGCCATTAATAAAGTGGCGGCGGCGATCAACAACGATCCGAAGGTGTGCGACAAGCTGAAGGTGGTGTTCCTGCCGGATTACTGCGTCTCGGCGGCTGAAATGTTGATCCCGGCGGCGGATATTTCCGAGCAGATCTCGACCGCAGGGAAAGAGGCCTCCGGCACCGGTAACATGAAGCTGGCGCTGAACGGTGCGCTGACCGTTGGCACGCTGGACGGTGCGAACGTCGAAATCGCTGAGCAGGTCGGTGAAGAGAATATCTTCATCTTCGGTCATACCGTGGAAGAGGTGAAAGCCATCAAGGCCAAAGGCTACGACCCGGTGAAATGGCGTAAGAAAGACAAAGTGCTGGATGCGGTGCTGAAAGAGCTGGAGAGCGGTAAATACAGCGACGGTGACAAGCACGCGTTTGACCAGATGCTGCACAGCATGGACAAGCATGGCGGTGACCCGTATCTGGTGATGGCCGATTTCACCGCCTATGTGGACGCGCAAAAGCAGGTCGACGTGCTGTATCGCGACCAGGACGCGTGGACCCGGGCATGCATTCTGAACACGGCGCGCTGCGGTATGTTCAGCTCTGACCGCTCAATCCGTGATTATCAGGCTCGTATCTGGCAGGCAAAACGCTAAGGAAGCGCGATGGAGAGTAAACGTCTGGACAGTGCCGCGCAGGCGGCGGGAATTAGCCTCAGTTACATCAATGCGCACGGCAAACCGCAGTCTATTGGTGCGGACACCAAAAGACGTTTGCTGAATGCCATGCACAAAGCCGACGCGAAAGCGTCGGCACTACCGGTGCCAAACGTAAAGGTCTTTACTGCGGGCAAAAAAATGTCGCTGACGGTGGAGGGGCGCGGCGAGTTTAGCTGGCTGCTCACCACCGAAGGGGGGCATCAGCATAAAGGCCACGCCACCGGCGGCAAAGCGTTTAACCTTCCGGCGAAACTGCCGGAGGGCTATCACAGCCTGACGTTCACCCAGGACGAGCAGCGTTTTCACTGCCGGGTGATCGTCGCGCCAAAACGCTGCTATGAGCCGCAGGCGCTGCTCGAAGGCAAAAAGCTGTGGGGCGCCTGCGTGCAGCTCTACACGCTGCGTTCCGACAGCAACTGGGGCATCGGCGATTTTGGCGATCTGAAGAATATGCTGGCCTCCGTGGGTGAGCGCGGCGGCGCGTTCATCGGCCTCAACCCGATCCACGCGCTCTATCCGGCGAACCCGGAAAGCGCCAGCCCGTACAGCCCGTCCTCCCGTCGCTGGCTGAACGTCATTTATATCGACGTTAACGCGTTGGATGATTTTAAAAACAGTAAAGACGCGCAGGCGTGGTGGAAGCTTGAGACCACGAAGCAGATGCTGAAACAGGCCCGCGAAGCGGACTGGGTCGATTATGCTACTGTGACCGCGCTAAAAATGGCGGCGCTGCGTCTGGCCTGGAAAGGCTTTGCTAAGCGCGATGACGATCAGATGGCGGCCTTCCGCCAGTTTGTGGCGCAGGAAGGCGAAAGCCTCTACTGGCAGGCGGCATTCGATGCGCTGCACGCGCATCAGGTGAAAGAGGACGAAATGCGCTGGGGCTGGCCGGTCTGGCCGGAAGCGTACCAGTCCGTGGACACCCCGGAAGTCAAAGCCTTCTGTAAAACGCATGCCGACGAGGTGGACTTCTATCTGTGGCTGCAGTGGCTCGCCTACAGCCAGTTTGCCGCCTGCTGGCAGGTAAGCCAGGGCTATAACATGCCGATCGGCCTGTATCGCGACCTGGCCGTCGGTGTGGCAGAAGGCGGCGCGGAAACCTGGTGTGACCGTGAGCTTTACTGCCTGAAAGCGTCCGTCGGTGCGCCGCCGGATATCCTTGGGCCGCTCGGTCAGAACTGGGGCTTGCCGCCGATGGATCCGCACGTGATGGCGGCGCGCGCCTACGAGCCGTTTATCGACCTGCTGCGTGCGAACATGCAAAACTGTGGCGCGCTGCGTATTGACCACGTCATGTCCGTACTGCGCCTGTGGTGGATCCCTTACGGTGAAACGGCCGATCACGGCGCGTACGTCCAGTATCCGGTAGACGATCTGCTGTCGATCCTGGCCCTGGAGAGTAAGCGTCACCAGTGTATGGTGATCGGGGAAGATCTCGGTACCGTGCCGGTGGAAATTGTCAGCAAGCTCCGCGACAGCGGCGTGTACTCCTATAAAGTGCTCTATTTTGAAAACGACCATGAGAAAACCTTCCGCGCGCCGAAAGCGTATCCAGAACAGTCAATGGCAGTCGCGACGACGCATGATCTTCCTACGCTCAGAGGCTACTGGGAAAGCGGCGATCTGACGCTCGGGAAAACGCTGGGTCTCTATCCTGATGAAGAGGTTCTGCGCGGGCTGTATCAGGATCGCGAGCTGGCGAAGCAGGGGCTGCTGGATGCGCTGCATAAGCATGGCTGCCTGCCGAAGCGCGCCGGTCACAAGGCGTCGCTGATGGCGATGACGCCAACGCTCAGCCGCGGTTTGCAGCGCTATATTGCCGACAGCAACAGCGCTCTGCTTGGCCTTCAGCCGGAGGACTGGATTGATATGGCGGAGCCGGTGAACATTCCGGGCACCAGCTATCAGTACAAGAACTGGCGTCGCAAATTGTCCACAACGCTTGAGAAGATGTTTGCCGATATGTTC
>NZ_JTLF01000073.1:0-3587 GCF_000798855.1 Enterobacter sp. ZOR0014
CCAGAAGGCGGGTTTTTGAATTTTGTGCTACTGGGTTGGAAGCTTACAGGCTTACAACGTTACCAGCTGCTGGGCCTTTAGCGCCGCTTTCGATGGTGAAGGACACTTTCTGACCTTCGTCCAGAGATTTGTAGCCATCGTTCTGGATAGCAGAGAAGTGTACGAACACGTCTTTTGAGCCATCGTCAGGAGTGATGAAGCCGAAACCTTTATCAGCGTTGAACCATTTTACCAGACCAGTCATTTTAGCAGACATAGAATTACCTTAATTAACAAATATATTGTGCCTTCCGGCTTGATGGATTGCGTTACAGATTTTTAAGCGATGAAGGAAGGGTCACAACGAAGGGTATCTATGGATAACAATCTGGACTGCTTTACTAAACTGCTTTAGGTCTGTGTAACAAACCGACGGGAATAGTTATACCGATGTGGTAGAGGAATGACAAGCGTTATTTTCGCAATGCATAAAAAAACCCCGCCTGACGCGGGGTTTTTTCGGTTTATTCTGTGGCCGTGACGGCGGCACTCCACGCCTGGCTAAAGGCCTGATGCTGGGAGGCCAGTGGCCCAATCAGCGTATTGTACTGACTTGCCTGCTGCGAAGTCGGGAACTGGATGCCGTTGGCAACAAAGCTCACCTGAGTGTCCTGCTGGGCGATAAAGTCACCCACCTGAACCAGCTGCTGCGTGAAAATTTGCGCGGCTGGAATCAGCGGTTGCAGTGCTTCAGACGGTTTGGTCACCACTTTCTCATACACTTTGTCAAAGACCGGTTTGAGATCGTCACCCTGCTTCAGCGCAGAACGTGACGCATCAGCCTGCATTTTCGCATTCTGTAGCTGCTGGCTCAGCACGCCGAGCGCACCGTTGGACTGGCGCAGCGGTTCACGCTGAGTCACATAATCCTGTGGAACGCGGATGGCGTTTACGCTATCCACGACCGGGCGGATACCGGAATCCATCGCCTGGCTCACCTGCTGTGAATACCCATAAAGAATGGCGTAATCGGACACAAAGGGACCAAACTGTTTTTTCTGATCCGCAGTCAGCGTCGGTAACCGCTCGCCGCTGCGCATCACTGTATTCTGCAGAAAATCGATAAACGCTTTGCGCTGATCGCCTTCTTTATCAAAACACCCACTCAGGCTAACAACCATCAACAACGCCGCAATAGGCGCAAACCAGCGAGAGCAGGACTTTCCTGTCGCCATTTTATTACTCCTTTCACCCAAAAAAGCGCACACCGGCACACGCGTGCCCGACGGCTTACAAGGATAGTCCAGGTCAGCCTTGCAAGATACTCTTTTCATGTAAAACGCCTATTGCCGATTTATTTCTTATCATTTACAAAAAAATACCTGACGGGCCCTCCTTATGGTTAATCAGGTAATTAGCATAACTATCCATATAGCTGAATCGGATAAAGCGATCGTTACCGCACGATTAATCACACCCGTGACGATCCTGGGTTTGTATTAGGGACTATTCTTAATTGGCTCTCTGATGTTCTTGATCACGATGTGAGATTTAAGAGGAGTTCTCAATGGAATATAAAGATCCTGAGTTTGAGCTGCTGAGCAGTCTGGAACAGATCATTTTTAAAGATGTACCGCAGACGATTACCCTGCAACAAAAAGCCAATCCCTTTACAGAATATGAGCAATTGCGCAAAGGGACAGGTCTGAAGACAGAAGAATTCGCCAGAGCGATGGGTGTCAGCGTAGCGATGGTGCTGGAGTGGGAGTCAAAACGTGAGAGACCCACGCCAACCGAGTTAAAGCTGATGCGCCTGATTCAGGCCAACCCTGCACTCAGCAAACAGATAGCGTAGTGACGTTTGAACGCCCCCGCCTTCGCGGGGGCTTGTGTTTAAAGACTTTCGCAACGCCAGCCCGCCTCTTCCCAGATCATCTCGTGCGACAACGTTAACCCTTTTAAAAAAGCGTCATCGTGTGACACCACCAGCAGTGCTCCCGGAAAACCGGCCAATGCCGCTTCAATGGCCTGAACCGAGGCCAGATCCAGATGGTTGGTCGGTTCATCCAGCAACAGGAGCTGCGTGGCCTCAGCACGCCATAATACGCAGGCCAGTGCCGCCTTAAGACGCTCACCGCCGCTCAGTTCCGCCAGCGGGAGCGCGACTTTATCGGCCCCCAACTGGAGCTGCGCTAAACGGGTTCGTAATACCCCCTCTTCAAGGGGCGTATTGCCCAGGTTGAGGTGGGTCATGACCGACTGCGAGAGATCGAGCCGGGACAGATGTTGATCGAGATAAGCGCAGCTGACGGAAACGTTGCAGGTCCCTGAACGCGGGCTGATTTCGCCGAGAATCGCTTTTAACAGCGTCGACTTCCCGCAGCCGTTTGGTCCTTTTAACGCCACGCGCATCGGACCATCCATCCGCCAGTTGAGTGGGGGAACGGGCACATGCTGCAGCACCAGATTTTCCATCACCAGCACCTGTTTTCCTTCCGGAATCTGACTCCCCGGCAGGGTAAACATCACCGGGTTATCGTCTTCTACCCGCTCACGCGCCTTGTTTACGGCAGCGTTCAGGGCATCATTTTGCTCGTTATGCTGTTTTTTCCAGCTGCCAATACGTTCCTTTGCCGCGCCTTTATATTTGACGCGTTCGAACGATGCGATATTGAGGGTATCGACGGTGCGTAATGTTTTTGCCGACCGCCGCTGGCTGTCGTCATGCTCTCTCTGCATGCGCGCGCGGGTACGTTTGCGCGCCGTCGCCGCGTGCTCCAGCGCCGCACGGGCAGCCTGTTGCTCAGCATCGCGCTGGGTTTGATAATCCGCATAATTCCCGCCATAGCTGCGAAGACCAGCGCCACTCAGTTCAAGAATGCGCGGTACCTGCGCCAGCAGCTCACGGTCATGGGAGGCCACCAGTACACCGCCCTGATAACGGGCAAGCTGGTCGTAGAACCATGTCCGGCCTTGCCGGTCCAGGTGGTTAGTGGGTTCGTCCAGCAGCAGATAATCCGCTTGCGCCGTAAACGCCCCGCACAGCAACGCGCGGACACGCTCGCCACCGCTGAGTTCAGCGGCTGGCTTATCCGGATCAAACGGCGACAGTGTCGCCCGGGCAAACGCCTCGCTCAGGCGTTCTGCTAAATCCCAGAAGCCATCAAGCGTTTCCAGATCGTCAGGCTGATACTCTCCGCTGTCGACACGCGCTCGCGCCGCGAAGATTGCCTCGTACCCGAGCAATTCAGCCAGCGTCGTGTGTGGCAAAATATCCTGCTGCTGCGCCACATAAACCTGTGTTCCGGTTCGTTCGATATGCCCGTTTGCGGGTTCATCAAGCCCCGCCAGCAGGCGCAGCAGACGTGTTTTCCCGCTGCCGTTGCGGCCCACCAGCGCGCACAGAGACGGTTCCAGAGAAAGATTCAGCGGACCAAAAAGGATATCCCCCGTCGCAAACTGACAGGTGACCTGATGCAAAATAAAAGAAGGGGACTGCGCTAAATGAGCCATAAGCACTCCTGAATGAAATCAAAACATCCCCTGCCGACGCGGTGGCGTTTAGCAAGGATCGAAATTCATCAGTCGTGTTTGTTCATTTTTGGGGG
>NZ_JTLF01000180.1:0-4098 GCF_000798855.1 Enterobacter sp. ZOR0014
CGTCTGAAGGGGCGTCTGGCGCAGAGTAAAACCCTGGCGATTGTGGGCGGCGGCTGGATCGGCCTTGAGATTGCCGCCTCCGCGCGCAAAAACGGCGTGGCGGTCACGCTGTTCGAGCAGCAGCCCGCGCTGTGCATGCGGTCGGTGAGCGGAGAAGTATCGCAACGCTTAGCGGCCATCCATCGCGAACAGGGCGTCGACATCCGTACCGGCTGCGGCGCGCTGGAGCTGGAGGACGACAATGGCCTGCCGGTTATTCACTGTGATGGCCAGCGCGAAACCTTTGATGCGGTGGTGGTCGGGATCGGCGTCGATCTCAATCTGGAACTGGCGCGCGATGCGGGGCTTCATACCGGGCGCGGGATCGTGGTGGACGCTCAGGGGCGTACCTCGGATCCGTTCATCTTTGCGGCTGGCGATGTGGCTCAGCATCACCACTACGGCTTGTGCATTCAGTCGTGGGCATTTGCCCAGAATCAGGCGGTGGCGACGGCGAAAGCGATGCTCAACCCCGATGCGCCAGGCTACGACGACGCGCCGTGGCTGTGGTCGGATCAATACCAGCACAATATTCAGATCCTCGGCATTCCGCAGCCGGGCAGCAACACGATAGCGCGTGAAGATTCGCTCTTTTTCTCGCTGGATGAAAACGGGCGACTGACGCAGCTGGTGGCGTTTAACGATGCGCGCACCGTCAAGCTGGCGAAACGCTGGATGGCGGCAGGGCGGGATTTATCGGACGTACCGCTCGTCGACCCGACTTTTTCACTGATGTCATTGCGATAGCTAACCCGCACCCGTAGGGGGAGAGATGACCACATTAGAGACCAACACCGCGCCCGTTGAGGCAGGCGGTGAGGGAACCCGCACGCCTGAAAAAGCAGTGCGCTGGGCTATCCCGCTGTCGCTGCTGGCCTGCGTGCTGCTGGCGTTTTTCGACAAAATCAGTATTGCGGCGCTGTTTTCTGACAGCCATTTCCAGCAGGCGATGGGGATCGATTTCGACACCACGCGCCTCGGCATTCTGATGAGCGCCTTTCTGCTGAGCTACGGTTTTTCGTCAGTCTTTCTCAGCGGGCTGGGGGATAAAATCGCGCCGCTGCGCCTGCTGACCGGGATGATGGCGATCTGGTGCGTGCTGATGGTGGCGATGGGCTTTACCCACAACTATACGCTGATGATCGTGCTGCGCATTCTGCTGGGGGTGGCGGAGGGGCCGCTGTTCCCGCTGGCCTTCGCCATTGTGCGTCACAACTTCCCGCAGCATCTGCAGGCGCGCGCCACCATGCTGTGGCTGCTTGGCACGCCGGTGGGCGCGGCGATTGGTTTTCCGCTCTCCCTCTGGCTGCTGAACACCTTCGGCTGGCAGAGCACCTTCTTCGTGATGGCGATGCTTACCGTGCCGGTATTGATTTTCGTGCGCGTCGGTCTGCGTGGTATCCGCCTGGAGGCGAAACCTGGCACCACGCAGGCGTCTCAGGATGAGCGGCGTGCCGCGCGGCGCGAGCTGTTCGTCAGCCCGCACTTCTGGATCATCTGCATCTTTAACATCGCCTTCCTGACCTACCTGTGGGGCATCAATGGCTGGCTGCCGGGCTACCTGATCAAAGGCAAAGGCATTCACCTGGAGCATGCGGGCTGGCTGTCCTCGATGCCGTTCATCGCCATGCTGGCGGGCGAAGTGATTGGCGCGTGGCTCTCTGACCGGGTCGATAAGCGTGCGGCAGCCTGCTTTATTTCCATGGCGGGCGCGGCTGTCGGGCTGGCGGCGGTCATGCACCTCGACACCCCGCTGACCATCATCGCCGCGATGAGCTTCAGCACCTTTATGTGGGGCACTGGCGCACCCAACATTTTTGCCCTGCTGGCGAAGGCCACTCATCCACGGGTGAGCGCGACGGCGGGCGGCATTTTCAACGGGCTGGGAAACTTCGCGGGCGCACTGTCGCCAGCGGTGATGGGGGCGCTTATCGCCTTCACCCACAGCATGGATTCCGGGCTGATTTTTCTGGCGGTGATGGCGGCGGTGGGCTGCGTCCTGTTACTGCCGCTGCTGAGACGTTACTGAGGAGAGTGTCATGACTGATTCAACCGTAACCCATAAATCAGGCATCAAACCTGAGCACCTGACGATGGAAGAGTGGGTCGAGTCGCGCATCGCGCGCTTTGAAGGCCGTAAATACGACTGGAACGCGCTGAAGTTCCAGGCCGACTATGACCCGAAATATCGCCGGGCGCAGATGCGCTACATCGGCACCGGCGCAACGGGCGTGGCGAACGACACCAACACCGTGCAGGCGGACCATTTCACCTTCTCCACCATGGTGCTGCCGTCGAAGTGTGAAGGGCCGCTGCACCTGCATGACGACGTGGAAGAGGTGTTCTTCATGCTTAAAGGGCAAATCACGCTGATGATCCAGGACGGCGAACACTACACCGAAACCGTGCTGCGCGAGCGTGACCTGATCTCCGTCCCGCCGGGTATCTATCGCGGCCTGTTTAACCACGGGGAAGAAGAGGCGCTGATGTGCGTCATGCTGGGGACCAACAAGCCGGAAATCCCGACCTATCCCGCCGATCATCCGCTTTCAAAAGTGAAGCGGAACTAAGGGGGCATGATGACGGGTTTTCGTGAACAGGGAAGCGGCATTCCGCTGATGATGCTGCATGGGATCAGCTCGGGTGCTGCCTCCTGGCATAAGCAGATGGCGCTGAAGGGTTTTCGCGTGCTGGCGTGGGACATGCCCGGTTATGGCGAAAGCCCGATGCTGACCGTAGAACGGGCGAGTGCGGGAGATTACGCCGATGCACTGGCGGCAATGCTTGACCGCGCGGGCGTCTGGCAGGCGGTACTGGTCGGCCATTCTCTCGGGGCGCTGGTCGCCAGCGCCTTTGCGGCGAAGTTTCCCGACCGGGTGCGGCATCTGGTGCTGGCAGATGCCGCGCAGGGCTACGGTCAGGCCGCACCGGAGCAACGCGAGCAGGTCTGGCGCAGCCGCGAGCAGCAGATGGCGCTGGGCGGTGAAATCCTTGCCCAGACCCGCGCGGCGAAGCTGTTGCGCCCCGGCGCCCGCGGGGAAGATATCGCCACCGTCGCGTCGGGCATGCGCAAGCTGCGTCCTGAGGGCTACCTTGCCGCCGCGTGGATGCTGGCACACGACGATATTCACGGCTGGCTTAAACGTTACTCCGGCACGTTTGAGGTCTGGTGCGGCGAGCAGGATGCGATCACGCAGCCCGAGCTGGTGCAGGGGCTGGCACTGCGCTACGGCATGCCGTTTACCGCCATTCCCCAGGCCGGGCACGCCAGCTATCTCGATAACGCGGCGTTTTTTAACCAACAGCTTTTACGCATTAACGAAGAGGTGCGCGATGAATGCACAAATTAACGGGCGCGTAGCGGTAGTCACCGGCGGTTCTTCTGGCATTGGCTTTGAAACGCTGCGCCTGCTGCTGGGCGAGGGGACAAAAGTGGCTTTCTGCGGCCGAGACCCGGACCGGCTCGCCAGCGCCCACGCGACGCTGCAAAACGAATACCCCGACGGCGAGATTTTCTCCTACCGCTGCGACGTGCTAAACGCTGCCGAAGTCCAGGGCTTTGCGGATGCCGTTCAGGCCCGCTTTGGCGCGGCGGACATGCTGATCAACAACGCCGGGCAGGGGTACGTGGCGCATTTCAGCGATACCCCACGCGAAGCGTGGCTGCACGAAGCCGAACTGAAATTGTTTGGTGTGATCAACCCGGTGCAGGCGTTTCAGCCTCTGCTGGAGCGGTCCGATATCGCCTCCATTACCTGCGTGAACTCTCTGCTGGCGCTGCAGCCGGAGGAGCACATGATCGCCACTTCTGCCGCCCGTGCTGCGCTGCTGAATATGACGCTGACGCTCTCAAAAGAGCTGGTGGGTAAAGGTATCCGCGTGAATTCCATTTTGCTCGGCATGGTGGAGTCCGGGCAGTGGCAGCGCCGCTTTGAGAGCCGGACGGACAAAAGTCAGAGCTGGCCGGAGTGGACGGCGGAGATCGCGCGTAAACGTGGCATCCCGATGGCGCGTCTCGGCAAGCCGCAGGAGCCCGCGCAGGCGCTGCTGTTCCTCGCC
>NZ_JTLF01000275.1:0-6391 GCF_000798855.1 Enterobacter sp. ZOR0014
GGCAGATTTACAGTCTGCTCCCTTTGGCCGCTCGGGAACCCCACCACGGGGTAATGCTATTTACTGGCCCGCTTCCTGCTGGAAGCGGGGCGCATCATATCAAATGACACGCCCCTGTAAAGCGTTACCACAATAAAAATAAACTGGTTGCCTGATTTTTACGCGCAAAGCTGGAAAGCTAACCAGTTCATTTCATTGTCGATTAAAGAATAATCGTTCTGTTACCGTAGACAAAGACACGCTGTGCCAGCACCTGATACAGCGCACGGCTTAACACATTCTTCTCAACGTCGCGGCCTGCGCGCATCATGTCTTCAGCCGTGTAGGTGTGATCCACGTGAATGACGTCCTGCATGATGATTGGGCCTTCGTCCAGATTGTCATTCACGTAGTGCGCGGTCGCGCCGATGATCTTCACGCCGCGCTCGTACGCCTGATGGTAAGGGCGGGCACCAATGAAGGCTGGCAGGAATGAGTGGTGAATGTTGATGATCTTGTTCGGGAAACGCGCCACGAAAGAGGGCGTCAGCACGCGCATATATTTCGCCAGCACCACGTAGTCCGGATTATGCGCTTCAATGGCTTCAGCCATCAGGTTGTCATGCTCTTCACGGGTATGGCCTTCATGGCTCACCAGTTCAAACGGAATATCAAACCGTTCAACCAGCGTGCGCAGGGTCTCGTGGTTGCCGATAACCGCGGCAATTTCAACATCCAGACCGCCGTAATTGGCTTTCATTAGCAGATCGCCCAGGCAGTGAGCTTCTTTCGTCACCAGAATCACAACGCGACGACGGCCCGCTGGATTCAGCTCACGCACCGAACCTTCCGGCAGCGCGCTGTCCAAATCGGCAAGCAGGGTGGTGTCGTTGAAAATACCTTCCAGTTCGGTTCGCATGAAGAAACGACCGGTACGGTGGTCAACGAACTCGTTGTTCTGCACGATATTCAGTTCATGTTTGTAGCAAATGTTGGTAATTCGTGCGATCAGCCCTTTTTGATCGGGACAGATAGTGCGCAGAACTTTACGTTGTAATGATTGCATCGCCGGGAAATCCTGTTTGTATTTGCGAAGTCTGGGTTGTCAGGCGTTACTGCCCGCAACACTTTTTAAATTTTTTACCTGAACCACAAGGGCAGGGATCGTTACGACCAAACTGTGGGCGCGTACCGTCAATATAATACCATTGCCCGCTTTCCTTTAAGAACCGGGAACGCTCGATAATGGCGCCAGGTTTATTGTTCTCGGTAAAGCGGGCGACAAAGCTGACAAAGCCTTCGTCGTCGTGACTGCCGGGTGACGATTCAAAGACGGTAAGTCCTAGCCATTGGGTATGCGTAAACCCGGCTTCGATCTCTTGTCTGAAGTCGGCGGCGTGGCAGGATGGGTGCCAGGTTTTTATCAGGTAGTCTGCGTCTTTGATCACAAAAGCAGTATACCGTGAACGCATGAGGTGTGACGGGTCCGGTGCAACCTGATTGCCAGAAAGATATCGCTGGCAACATAGGCTATACTCCAGAGCGCTACCACAGGGGCAGAGTTGAGACACGATTCTCTTCCTGGAATAAAAAATAAGGGCGTTAAACGCCTCGGGTAGCACTATGTTAACTGAGCTGTTGCGTTGACGCTATGTCAGGAATCCAGGGGAAGTAAAACAGGGCTAATGAGAAAGGTTAAAATTGGACTGGCGCTGGGCTCAGGTGCAGCCCGGGGATGGTCCCACATCGGCGTGATTAATGCCTTAAACAAGATGGGCGTTGACGTCGATATCGTTGCGGGATGTTCCATAGGATCGCTTGTCGGCTCCGCGTATGCGTGCGGCAAACTCCCGGAACTCGAAACCTGGGTACGTTCCTTCAGCTACTGGGACGTGCTTCGCCTGATGGATCTCTCCTGGCAACGCGGTGGACTGTTGCGCGGCGAACGCGTCTTTAACCAGTTCCGCCAGGTTATGCCTCTTCAGGACTTCACGGATTGTCAGATGCCTTTCGGCGCCGTCGCGACGAATCTCAGCACCGGACGCGAACTCTGGCTGACCGAAGGAGATATTCACCTTGCGGTGCGTGCCTCATGCAGCATTCCCGGGCTTATGGCACCTGTCCCCCATAACGGTTATTGGCTTGTCGACGGTGGCGTCGTTAATCCTGTTCCCATCTCTCTGACGCGTGCCATGGGGGCCGATATCGTGATTGCCGTGGATTTGCAGCACGATGCTCACCTGATGCAGCAAGACCTTATGCCGGTCAATCTCCAGAGCGAAGATGCCGAAGGCGAGAAGCTTGCCTGGCACGCGCGTTTGCGCGGAAGAATTGGGCGTCTGGCCGCACGACGCTCGGTCGCCGCACCGACGGCGATGGAAATCATGACCACCTCTATTCAGGTTCTTGAGAATCGCCTTAAACGTAACCGTATGGCTGGCGATCCTCCGGATATTCTTATTCAGCCATACTGTCCACAAATCTCTACCCTTGATTTCCATCGGGCTGAGGCCGCCATCGCAGCGGGCTCATTAGCCGTCGAAAAGAAAATAGACGAGTTGCTGCCATTTGTGCGAACAGCACGTTAAGCACCTTTTTTTGACTACTTCAGCAAAATCTGACAGGCGATAGTACCGATAGCATGCCACTATTTAGTAACTATCAGCCAGGGGAGGAACCATGACGCAGCCATTGGCCGGAAAACACATTTTGATTGTTGAAGACGAGCCCGTTTTCCGATCGCTACTGGATTCATGGTTATCCTCACTGGGCGCAAACACGTTACTGGCTGAAGATGGCATCGACGCGCTGGAAAAAATGACCAGCATTGCGCCCGATCTGATGATTTGCGATATCGCGATGCCGCGCATGAACGGACTGAAACTGGTTGAACATCTGCGTAACGAGGGTGACCAGATGCCCATTCTGGTGATCTCTGCGACAGAAAATATGGCGGATATCGCCAAAGCATTGCGCCTTGGCGTCCAGGATATCCTGCTTAAACCCGTTAAAGATCTGAACCGGTTACGTGAAACGGTATTAGCGTGCCTCTATCCGAATATGTTTAATTCCCGCGTTGAGGAAGAGGAACGTCTTTTCCAGGACTGGGACGCGCTGGTAAGTGATCCGCCTGCGGCAGCCAAACTGTTGCAAGAACTTCAGCCACCCGTTCAGCAGACTATTTCACACTGCCGCGTAAATTATCGCCAGCTGGTGGCGGCTGACCAGCCTGGGCTGGTGCTGGATATTGCGCCACTGTCTGACTCTGATCTCGCGTTTTATTCTCTGGACGTAACCCGTGCAGGGGATAATGGCGTATTAGCCGCGTTGTTACTTCGTGCGCTATTTAACGGTTTATTGCAGGAACAGTTATCGCATCAGGGACAACGGCTTCCTGAGTTAGGCAGTTTACTCAAACAAGTAAACCAGCTTTTTCGTCAGGCCAATTTACCGGGACAGTTCCCGCTGCTGGTGGGTTATTACCATAGCGGTTTAAAAAATCTTATCCTCGTTTCAGCAGGTCTGAATGCGTCACTGAATACGGGTGAACACCATATTCAGGTGAGTAACGGTGTACCGCTTGGAACACTGGGTACGGCGTATCTTAATCAAATTAGCCACCGTTGTTCCTCATGGCAGTGCCAAATTTGGGGGGCTGGGGGAAGGCTACGCTTAATGTTGTCCACGGAATAAGCAACTGGAGCGTAATTTTAAGATTGCTTTACCTCTGTTTTCTCGGGAGTGCTACTATCGCAGCCCAGAATCATGCGTATTTGTCCTAATTGATCGGCAACGCGTTCTTTTCAGACCCGGACTGCAGGGCGAGGCTGATATACTCAACGCGTTATTTATTGCATAAAAGTTCAAAACTTGAACAAATCAGGAGAATTTGAATGGCTGCCCTAAATTCGAAAGTCAGAAAGGCCGTCATCCCGGTAGCGGGATTGGGGACCAGGATGTTACCAGCAACTAAGGCGATTCCTAAAGAGATGTTGCCTCTGGTTGATAAGCCATTAATTCAGTATGTCGTCAATGAGTGTATTGCAGCCGGCATCACTGAAATTGTGCTGGTTACGCATTCATCAAAAAACTCTATCGAAAACCACTTCGATACAAGTTTTGAACTCGAAGCCATGCTGGAAAAACGTGTTAAGCGTCAGCTGTTAGAAGAAGTCCAGTCTATTTGCCCTCCGCACGTCACCATTATGCAGGTGCGTCAGGGGCTGGCTAAAGGCCTGGGTCACGCGGTGATGTGTGCACACCCGGTTGTCGGTGATGAGCCGGTAGCGGTTATTCTGCCTGACGTTATTCTGGATGAATACGAATCCGATCTTTCCCAGGACAACCTGGCAGAGATGATCAAGCGTTTCGATGAAACGGGTAGCAGCCAGATCATGGTTGAGCCTGTTGATGACGTGACGGCTTACGGCGTGGTTGACTGCAAAGGCGTTAACCTTGAACCAGGCGAAAGCGTACCCATGGTTGGCGTTGTAGAGAAGCCTAAAGCCGACGTAGCGCCTTCTAATCTGGCGGTTGTGGGTCGCTATGTCCTGAGTGCTGAAATCTGGCCTCTGCTGGCGAAAACGCCTCCAGGCGCAGGGGATGAAATCCAGCTGACCGATGCTATCGATATGCTGATCGAGAAAGAGACCGTTGAGGCTTACCATATGAAAGGTAAGAGCCATGACTGCGGTAATAAGCTCGGTTATATGCAGGCTTTCGTTGAATATGGCATTCGCCACAATTCACTGGGTGAAGAATTTAAAGCCTGGCTCAATGAGAGTATGGGTATTAAGAAATAACCCCCCCGGTGTAAATGTCTGAAACCGGTGTGGCGTTGCCCACCGGTTTTTTTATGCCCATAAAACGCCCCGGGGTGCCTGATTGTAAGCATAGCTATATCGATGAATAACGCTTTATGACGTTGTGTAAGAGGATGTTTGCAATAAATTGCGGCCAAAAAAAATCCCGCCAGAAGCGGGATTTTTCTGAATTCGGCGTGATTAATCCTTGATCAGGAAGTCATCCAGCTGTTTACCTTGCTCATCCATAGCTTTCTTGATTACAGCAGGAGTGCGGCCCTGGCCAGTCCAGGTTTTAGTTTCGCCGTTCTCATCAACGTAGCTATATTTAGCAGGACGGGCAGCGCGTTTTGCTTTGGTACCGGTTTTAGCTGCAGCCATGCTGTTCAGCAATTCATTTGGATCGATACCATCAGCAATCAGCATTTCACGATATTGCTGCAGTTTACGAGTACGCTCTTCGATTTCAGCAGCAGCAGCGCTTTCTTCTTCGCGACGTTCATTAACTACAACTTCTAATTTTTCCAGCATTTCTTCGAGCGTTTCAAGGGTACATTCTCTTGCCTGCGCACGAAGAGTACGGATGTTGTTCAGAATTTTAAGTGCTTCGCTCATTGTAGTAATCTCAAACTTATAATGGGGGGTGGTTTGTTGTCCTAATAATAGAGCCATAAATTCAGTTGTGCAATAGCCAGGAATGTAAGGAATTCAAAAAATACTAAATAAAGCCGCTATTATTAATTACGCTAACTTAAATTTCCTCTTCGACTGTGTGTCGCTTGTTATCACGTTAACCTGCTTAACCCCGCCGATTGCATCTTTTTTTTGTGACATTTACCGCAGGAATTATAGTTTCGGCGGATAAATATCAGCCTTTTGTATTAGTTCCAGGCTGGGGTGTTAAGGCAGGAATAGTTAATAAATAGTGAATTTTAATGAACGCTGATGCCACTATAAAAAGAAGTGTTATGTTTGGCTCACCCTATAACATATTCACAAATGAGCTTATCTTTACTCTCTGTTTTAACGGATTATTTTCGCCAGAAGTAGCTGTTTTACACCTTTCAGCAAGGCATCTTCTGTGCGGCCTGTCGCGGAAGACCAGACAAAATATGGTACAATGAATCATCGGTAATATTACACATTGATTAGGGTTTTACGGCCAATGGCACAGCTTTATTTCTACTATTCGGCAATGAATGCCGGCAAATCTACCGCACTGCTGCAATCCTCATACAATTACCAGGAACGAGGGATGCGTACCGTTGTTTATACCGCTGAAATCGACGACCGCTTCGGTGCCGGAAAGGTGAGTTCAAGAATAGGCCTGTCTTCGCAAGCCAGATTGTTTAACCCGCAAACTGACCTGCTGAATGACATCCGCGCTGCGCATGCGTCAGAGCCTATTCATTGCGTTCTGGTTGATGAGAGCCAGTTCCTGACGCGTGAACAGGTTCATGCGCTCTCCGAAGTGGTGGATGAGCTGGATATTCCCGTTCTGTGCTACGGACTGCGTACGGACTTTCGCGGGGAGCTGTTTGCCGGGAGCCAGTATCTGCTCGCCTGGTCAGATAAGCTCGTGGAACTGAAAACTATCTGCTTCTGCGGAC
>NZ_JTLF01000360.1:0-7127 GCF_000798855.1 Enterobacter sp. ZOR0014
CCTACAACCGCCCCTGCCCCTTCAACCATTCCCGAACCAGGAACAACGCGCTCACGTTGCGGGCCTCGTTAAAGTCTGGGTCTTCCAGCAGATCCATCAGATGCGCCAGCGGCCAGCGCACCTGCGGCAGCGGTTCCGGCTCATCTCCCTCCAGCGATTCAGGGTAGAGATCTTCAGCCACCACAATATTCATTTTGCTGGAAAAATAGGACGGCGCCATGCTCAGTTTTTTCAGGAACGACAGCTCATTCGCGCCAAAACCCACCTCTTCTTTCAGCTCACGGTTTGCCGCTTCAAAGACCGTTTCACCCGGGTCGATCAGTCCTTTGGAGAACCCAAGTTCGTAAGATTCTGTTCCCACGGCGTATTCGCGGATCAAAATCAGATGATCGTCGACGATAGGGACAATCATCACCGCTTCGCGCGAAGAGGGGCGCATACGTTCATAAACACGACGCACACCGTTGCTGAACTCCAGGTCCACACTTTCAACATTAAACAGGCGCGATTTGGCGACAGTTTCAACATTCAGAATGGTGGGTTTTTGTAGTGGTTTGCTCATCTTGATGGGGTCTTAACAGTGTGAACTGGCTTTATTGTGCGATATGCCGCACGGTTTCGGCAATGTCAATCGCTCTTTATTTACATTTATGCAACGTAGCTGGGATCAATCCTCAATTCAAAACAAATGTCAAGAGGTTGAAATGTTTCCAGGAATTTGCTGATATCGCGCCATAAGAGGCTTTGCTATCATCACCGGTCACTGGGATGCGCTTCAGAATGCTCAAGTTCGACTCCATACTTGCCGATAGCCAGCCACAGACTCTCATTCAATGTAAAGGTGCTACTGATTACACCTGTAAGAAGATTAGTAAGATGGGGAAAGCATGAGCACCATTTTGATTGTTCTCGCTGCTATGCTGGCCAGCGCATTGATTGCAGGGTGGCTGTACTGGCGACGCGCACAGCGCCGTTACCGGCTGCCTTTTTTAAATGCCTTCGCGGGTGCGACCACCCGTAAACTCGCGCAAGATGAGCGCGATGCAGTTGAAAACTATCTCGAAACGCTGAACCGTACCCAGTTATCGCCTGGGCCGACGGGAGCCACAGCTGCGCCTGTCGCACTGAAACTTAACGCGCAGAGCGACACCGTGCTCTGCGTGACGCGTTCCATTACTCGCTACGGTATCACAACGGACGACCCCAACAAGTGGCGCTACTATCTTGATTCCGTCGAGGTACATCTGCCCCCCTCCTGGGAACAGTACATTAACGACGAAAACAGCGTTGAGCTGATTCATACCGATTCGCTGCCGCTGGTTATCTCGCTTAACGGTCATACCCTGAGTGAATATCTTCACGAAGCTCCGCGTTTTGCGCTGGAACGCGCGAGTTCAACACAGGCCTCCATTCGTGGCGAAGAGACCGAGCAGATCGAACTGCTGAACATTCGTCAGGAAACGCATGAAGAATACGCCCTGAGCCGTCCGGACGGCATCCGTGAAGCCATTCTGATCGTTGCCGCTTTCCTGCTCTTTTTTGTCTGCCTGCTGACGCCGGACGTCTTTGTTCCGTGGCTGGCGGGGGGCGCTGTGCTGCTTCTGGCTGCCGGACTGTGGGGGCTTTTTGCACCGCCGGCCAAAACCTCGTTGCGGGAGATCCACTGCCTGCGCGGCACACCAAAGCGCTGGGGTCTGTTCGGTGAAAACGATCAGGAGCATCTCAACAATATTTCGCTCGGTATTATCGACCTTATCTATCCGCGCCACTGGCAACCGTGGATCGCGCAGGATTTAGGGCAGAAAACCGATATTGATATCTACCTTGACCGCCACGTTGTGCGTCAGGGACGCTTCCTGTCTCTGCATGATGAAGTAAAAAATTTCCCGCTTCAGCACTGGCTCCGTAGCACGGTCATTGCTGGCGGCGCCGCGCTGGTGTTTATCATGCTGCTGCTTTTCGTGCCGCTGGATATGCCCATCAAATTCACCCTGTCGTGGATTAAAGGCGCGCAGACCATCGAAGCGACCAGCGTCAACCAGCTGGATGAAGCAGGGGTACGGGTGGGCGATACGCTGCGCCTGAAGGGAACCGGGATGTGTAATATCCACAGCCCGGGCGGATGGAACACGCGGCAGAGCTCGCCTTTCATGCCGTTCGACTGCTCGCAAATTATCTGGAACGACGCGCCGCCGCTGCCATTACCGGAATCCGAAGTGGTGAATAAAGCCACGGCGCTGACCCAGACGGTTAACCGCCAGCTGCATCCGAAAGCGGATGACGATTCACGCGTCAGCCCTGCGCTCCGTTCTGCCATCCAGAAGTCAGGCATGGTTCTGCTGGATGACTTTGGCGATATCGTTCTCAAAACCCAGGATTTATGTTCCTCGCAGGATGAGTGCATACGCCTCAAAAACGCGCTGGTTAACCTGGGGAACAGCAAAGACTGGGACTCACTGGTCAAACGCGCCGAAGCGGGACGACTGGACGGCGTCAACGTCCTGCTGCGCCCGGTAAGCGCCGAATCGCTGGATAACCTGGTCGCCACGTCGACATCGCCGTTTATGATGCGCGAAACCACCCGTGCGGCGCAGGCGCTCAACAGCCCGGCACCGGGCGGCTTTGTGATTGTCAGCGATGAGGGCAGCGACCTGGTCGATCAGCCTTACCCGCAGGTGGCGCTTTATGACTATCCGGCACAGGAGCAGTGGGGTCAGTTCCAGCGTCTGGCGCAGATGCTGATGCAAACCCCCTTCAGCGCCGAAGGGATTGTCACCAGTATTTATACCGATGCCAACGGCACCCGTCATATCGGCCTGCACCGGATGCCGGATAGCGCAGGATTGTGGCGATACATTGGCACCTCTCTGCTGATGATCGCCATGCTTATCGCCATTGTCTGGAACGGTATTATGGCGCTGCGCCGCTATCAACGCTCGCGCACCCGACTTGCTGAGATCCAGCAATATTATGAAAATTGCCTTAATCCCAAGCTGATCCCCTCCTCCGAGAGCCTGATCTGATAACCTCGTTGCGCGACAAGATGTGCTACCCTGTCGCGCACGTTTCTTCTGGCTGGAGTTCCCCCTTATGCATCTTGATATCGACTGGCAGCAGGTCGACACCGTTCTGCTGGATATGGACGGCACGCTGCTCGATCTCGCCTTTGATAACTATTTCTGGCAAAAGCTGGTACCGGAAACCTACGGCGAACAGCAGGGTATCTCCCCGGCAGAAGCACAGGCATTCATTCGTTCGCAATATAGCGCAGTGCAACATACGCTAAACTGGTACTGTCTTGACTACTGGAGCGAGCGCCTCGGTTTGGATATTTGTGCCATGTCCACCGCCCAGGGCCCGCGCGCGGTACTGCGCGAAGATACGGTTCCGTTCCTGGACGCGCTGAAAGCCAGCGGCAAGCGCCGTATTTTGCTGACCAACGCGCATCCACATAATCTGGCCGTGAAGCTGGAGCACACGGGGCTGGCATCGCACCTTGATTTATTGCTTTCTACCCACACATTTGGTTATCCGAAAGAGGATCAGCGGTTGTGGCATGCGGTGAAGGAAGAGACCGGCTTGCAGCCGGAACGCACGCTGTTCATTGACGACAGCGAGCCCATTCTGGATTCCGCGGCAACGTTTGGCATTCGCTATTGTCTGGGCGTCACCAATCCTGACTCTGGCCTGGCTGAAAAACGCTATCTGCGACATCCTGGACTGAACGACTACCGCCAGATGATCCCCTCACTGACCGTGAAGGAGACGCCATGAAAGAAAAACCCTCTGACGGGGTAAGACTGGATAAATGGCTGTGGGCGGCCCGTTTTTATAAAACGCGCGCCCTTGCCCGCGAGATGGTTGACGGCGGTAAAGTGCATTACAACGGCCAGCGCAGCAAGCCGAGCAAGCTGGTTGAGCTGAACGCCACCTTAACGCTACGCCAGGGCAACGATGAAAAAACGGTGGTGATTAAAGCCATTACCGAACAACGTCGGCCCGCATCGGAAGCCGCACTGCTTTATGAAGAGACGGCGGAAAGCGTTGAGAAACGCGAGAAGACCGCGCTGGCGCGCAAAATGAATGCGCTAACCATGCCCCACCCGGACCGGCGGCCGGATAAAAAAGAGCGCCGCGATCTGATGAAATTTAAACACGGTGAGACAGAGTAACCCTCACCCGCACGAGAGATGAAAATGGCCCAACACGACCAATTACACCGCTATCTGTTTGAACAATTCGCCGTGCGCGGCGAACTGGTCACCGTATCCGAAACCTGGAAACAGATTCTGGAAAACCACAATTACCCGCTGCCGGTGAAGACCCTGTTGGGCGAACTGCTGGTTGCCACCAGCCTGCTGACCGCGACGCTGAAATTTGCCGGTGATATTACCGTGCAGCTGCAGGGTGACGGCCCAATGACGCTGGCAGTGATCAACGGCAATAACCAGCAGCAGATGCGCGGCGTCGCACGCGTTCAGGGCGATGTGCCTGAAAATGCAGACCTCAAAACGCTGGTAGGGAATGGCTACCTGGTGATCACCATCTCCCCTGAGGAAGGTGAACGCTATCAGGGCGTGGTCGGCCTCGAAGGGGATACCCTGGCAGCCTGCCTGGAAGATTACTTCATGCGTTCTGAACAGCTGCCGACGCGTCTGTTCATCCGCACCGGTGAAGTGGATGGTCAGCCTGCTGCGGGCGGTATGCTGCTGCAAGTTCTGCCAGCCCAGGACGCACAGACCAATGACTTCGAGCACCTGGCGACGCTGACCGAAACCGTCAAAGCAGAAGAGCTGTTTAACCTGTCGGCGACTGACGTGCTGTGGCGTCTGTACCACGAAGAAGAAGTGACCGTTTACGACCCGCAGGCAGTGGAGTTCAAATGCACCTGTTCTCGCGAACGCTGCGCGGGTGCGCTGAAAACCCTGCCAGATGAAGAGATCGACAGCATCATGGCGGAAGACGGCGAAATTGATATGCACTGTGACTACTGCGGTACGCACTATGTGTTCAATTCAATGGATATCGCTGAGATCCGCAACAACGCCTCCCCGGCGGATCCGCAGGTTCACTAATACCCTTCCCTCTCCCCATCCTGTTCTCTCTCCCTGTGGGAGAGGGAACAGGGTGAGGGCAAAAAACCTCGCTTAAGCTGAATCGTTTTCCGTATGTAACTCTTACGTAATTTTCTTACGTGTATGCGATTACATTCACATTCTCTCCGATAAAATCACCAGCCTTTAACCTTTTCGGAACATTTTCCCCAACCAAAATGCGATTCCTGCGATAATCCGCCTGCACTGTGACTGGAGTCGCAGCGTTTTCCGTTAGTAAGGGTTTTGTCCAGATGCGTAAATCTATGAGCCCCGTCGCGGTTAACAACCCCAGAAAAACCCTACAATTTCAGGCAGTACATATTGGCTAAGGAGCAGTGATATGCGTGTTACTGGTTTAACCCCGCAAGATCTCAAGGCTTATGGTATTCACGACGTCCAGGAAGTCGTCTACAACCCCGACTACGATACGCTGTATCAGGAAGAGCTCAATCCAGCACTGGAAGGATACGAGCGCGGTGTGTTGACGAATCTTGGTGCTATCGCCGTCGATACCGGTATTTTTACCGGTCGTTCGCCGAAAGATAAGTATATCGTCCGAGACGAAACCACCCGCGATACGCTGTGGTGGGCTGACAAAGGCAAAGGGAAGAACGACAACAAACCGCTCTCCCCGGAAATCTGGCAGCATCTGAAAGGGCTCGTCACCCATCAACTTTCTGGCAAGCGTCTGTTTATCGTAGACGCTTTCTGCGGCGCTAACGCCGACACCCGTCTCTCCGTACGTTTCATTACCGAAGTAGCCTGGCAGGCGCATTTCGTGAAGAACATGTTTATTCGTCCAACCGACGAAGAGCTGCAGGACTTCACGCCTGACTTCATCGTAATGAACGGTGCGAAATGCACTAACCCGCAGTGGAAAGAGCAGGGCCTGAACTCCGAAAACTTTGTCGCCTTCAACCTGACCGAGCGTATCCAGCTGATCGGTGGTACCTGGTACGGCGGCGAGATGAAGAAAGGGATGTTCTCGGTCATGAACTACCTGCTGCCACTGCGCGGCATCGCGTCCATGCACTGCTCGGCGAACGTCGGCGAGAAAGGCGATGTGGCGGTGTTCTTCGGCCTGTCCGGCACAGGGAAAACCACCCTCTCCACCGACCCGAAACGTCGTCTGATTGGCGATGACGAACACGGCTGGGACGATGACGGCGTGTTTAACTTTGAAGGCGGCTGCTACGCGAAGACCATTCGCCTGTCAGAAGAGGCTGAGCCGGATATCTTCCACGCAATCCGTCGCGATGCGCTGCTGGAAAACGTCACCGTACGTGCCGACGGCTCTATCGACTTTAACGACGCCTCGAAAACCGAAAACACGCGCGTGTCATACCCGATCTACCACATCGACAACATCGTGAAGCCGGTGTCAAAAGCGGGTCATGCTACGAAGGTGATTTTCCTGACGGCGGATGCCTTTGGCGTGCTGCCTCCGGTATCTCGCCTGACCGCCAGCCAGACGCAGTACCACTTCCTTTCTGGCTTTACGGCCAAACTGGCGGGTACCGAGCGCGGCGTGACGGAGCCAACCCCAACCTTCTCCGCCTGCTTCGGCGCAGCATTCCTGTCGCTGCACCCGACGCAGTACGCTGAAGTGCTGGTGAAACGCATGCAGGCGTCTGGCGCGCAGGCCTACCTGGTGAACACCGGCTGGAACGGGACTGGCAAACGTATCTCTATCAAGGATACTCGCGCCATTATCGACGCCATTCTGGATGGTTCTCTCGATAATGCCGAAACCTTCACGCTGCCGATGTTTGACCTGGCCATTCCAACGTCGCTGCCGGGTGTGGATACGCATATCCTCGACCCGCGCAATACGTACGGTTCGCCGGAACAGTGGCGCGAGAAGGCAGAATCGCTGGCGAAGCTGTTTATTGAGAACTTCGAGAAATATACCGATACACCAGCGGGCGAAGCGCTGGTGAGTGCGGGCCCAAGGTAAAAGCAAAAAGGCAACGCAAGTTGCCTTTTTTAGTGTTTTCTCCCTCTCCCCGTGGGAGAGGGCCGGGGTGAGGG